>JAJISE010000001.1 GCA_022848865.1 Candidatus Thermoplasmatota archaeon
TCGGAGTCATCCATCGCACTGGACGTTACATTCGCATTATACTCGGTTCCCAACTGGAGACTCGCTCCAGGGGTAAACACCATTACGTTCATGGCCCAACTAATGGCCCCGGCCACGGGTGTCCATGTTGTAGTATCATTGAGGGAGAAGGAAGCCTCGGTGGCTATCCGGTTCATGCCTTCATCGAACCCCACGCGAATAATTGCAGAAGGAACGACATCCGTTCCGACTGGTTGATTGCTCACGATTATCGGTGGTGCGGAGTCGATCTCGAAATCCGCGGCACTCGTGTCAGAGCCCATCGCCCCGTTGAGATCCTTGACCTCAACGAAGACCCTTGCCTGCGCCGTATTCTCCATTGGCAAGGTCCAAGTATAGACATTGGGACTAGCGAATGTCCCGGGAATCCCTTGTGCACCTAGAATCGGCAGGATGTTCACTCCTCCGTCCACTGAGTAGTTTATCCATATCAGCAGTTGGTCTTTCGGAAATCCCGCGCTTGCGGGTTCGTATTCAATATCGTGAACCGACCCCCCTGTGAGATCCTCTCCACCATCTGGATAAGTCAGGTCGACAGTAGGAGGCGGCACGGGGCCAGTCTCTGGGATTATGTAGGTGCGAACGACCCAGGCGTCACCGAGGGCACTGCCATCACCATCCACTGCAATCGCAGCCACAGTGAAGTTCACGTCTCCCAATCCTACAGGTGGCGCCGTCCACTCGATATCCCACGACCTCTGGTCATTTCCCTGGGCCGTATGCCACGCTTGACTACCTGCGACCTCCACGCGAGGCGGACCGGGCATCGGAGCGAGAGTTCCCGCTGAAACGTTGAGATTGAACCCTCCTTCGGCATTGTTGCCTCCGATTCCTGGGTCCGGACCTCCGGTAACGGTGACCGTTATCACGTAGACCATATCGGGCACATACTGTATAGGCAGGCCGGTGATCTCGACCTGCGCTTCGGGCGTAGCAGGAAGGGTTGGGTGACATGTACAGCCATCGCCATACTGATCCCAAATCCCAATTTCGTTCGCGTCTGCGACATAACCCACGATCCCCACAAGCGCGAGGACCAAAACAGTAACTAGCATAGCTCTGAACCTATCTCTCTTCGAAGTCCCATCTCTTTTCAAAGTCCCACCTCGCGAACTAGAATACTTCGGTCGTAATTGAGTCTTTCTGTGCGGACCAAACCCCTTAGATTTTTAAACGACGCGGCTATATGACCCCCAGGGGAGGACCCAAATGATAGTCATAAGCGAAAGGATAAACGGGCTTTTCAAATCTGTATCGAAGGCAATTGACAGCAGGGACACTCAGTTCCTTCAGAACCTGGCAAGAGAGCAGGTCGCCGCCGGCGCGGACGTGCTCGACATAAACACCGGACCGGGGGTAGACGACCCGTCTGGAATAATGAAATGGATGGTAGAGACCGTTCAGGACGCGGTGGATGCACAGCTCTCGATAGACACGCCCAACGTGCAGGCAATGGAGGCGGGGATAACAGCCGCTAAGAACAGGGTCATAATGAACTCGACCACGGCAGAGGCAGCCAAGATGGACGCGCTCTTCCCGCTCGCGCAGAAGTACGATTCCGAGATTATCTGCCTGACCCTTGATGAGAAGGGAATCCCCAATGACGCCAACAGCAGAGCCGAGCTGGCCATGGTGATGGTCGCGAAGGCAGTGGAGCTCGGGATAAGCACGGACAAGCTTTACCTGGACCCCCTCGTGCTACCAGTGGGCGCGGCGCAGGACCAGGGGATGAAGGTCCTCGATGCCCTTGGGATGTTCAAGGCGATCGCGGACCCGGCGCCCAAGACGGTCGTCGGGCTCAGCAACGTGTCCAATAACACAAAGGAGAGACCGCTGCTGAACAGAACCTACCTCGTCATGCTTCTCGCATATGGACTCGACGCTGCCATAATGGACCCGAGCGATCAGGACCTCATGTACGCGGCCAAGGCCGGAGAGATCCTCCTCAACAAGAAGCTCTACGCGGACGACTTCCTGAGGGTCTAGGCAACGCCCGGTCTCGGAAGGAGCCCAGCGCCCTCCGCGATCTCGGGAACCTTCTCCTCCCACTCGATGGCCATTATGTGGACACCGTGGACGCCCTTCATCTCCTTGAGCGCCTCCACCGTCTCGATGGCTATCTGCACGCCCTCTTTCTTCGCGTCGGAGGCGTTCTTCATCCTCTCGGTGATCTCATCGGGCACGCTCATCCCGGGGACCCTGAACTTGATGTACTTCGCGGCTCCGAGCGACTTGAACGGAATGACACCACCCAGGATGTGCGCCTTCTTGTCCAGACCCCTCTCGCAAACGCCGTCCATCCATTTCTCGAACCGCTCGATGTCGTAGATCCCCTGCGTCTGGATGAAGTCCACTCCGGCGGCGATCTTCTTCGCCAGCCGTGCGACGCGGAACTCGAACGGGTCGCCGAACGGGTTGGCGGCCGCCCCGATGAAGATGCGCGGCTCGACGTCCATGTCGTCCCCGCACTGGAACTTCTTCTCGTCCCTCATCACCTTCACCAGCTGGATGAGCTGTATTGAATCGAGGTCGAAGACGTTCTTCGAGCCGGGGTGATTACCGAACGTCTGGTGGTCGCCCGTGAGGCAGAGCAGGTTCTTTATGCCCAGGCTGGCGGCTCCCAGTATGTCGGACTGGATGGCGAGCCTGTTCCGGTCGCGGCAGGTCATCTGCATTATGGGCTCGAGCCCCTCGCCGAGCATGATGACGCCCGCCGCCATGCTGCAGAGTCTGGCGATGGCCGTCTGATTGTCCGTGATGTTGGCAGCGTCGACTGACCCCCTGAGCAGGTCGATCTTCTTCCGTATGACGCCGGGGTCCGCGCTCTGTGGCGGGCCGCACTCTCCCGTGACCGCGAACTCGCCCTTCTCGAGCAGCTTCTCGAGGTGGCTCTCCGCCTTCACCTAATCCCTCCTCGGGCGGTCCATGAACATCATCTCCTTCGGCGTCCTTCTCGTACCGCCGTGCGTGCTCGTCGACCAGTCCTTGGCGGGCATGATCTCCTCCATCTGCTCCAGCCTGCCGAGGGCCTTCAGGCGGTCGTATATGAGCTGCCACGCGCAGTCGAGCTCCTTGTCCACCTCGCACTTCCCGTCCTGGGACCCGCCGCAGGGTCCGTTGAGCAGGCTCTTGGAGCATCTGGCTATCGGGCATATCCCCGCGGTGAGGTCGAGAATGCAGTCCCCGCACGCGGCGCACCTCTCGGAGACCGTTCCCATCTCCCGCTCCTCCGAGCCCATGAACATCGTGTTCTGCCCGGGGAACACGGGAGCGTCCTCGAGCACGTCGCTGAGGACCTGAACGCCGATTCCGCAAGAGAGCGAAACTACGGCGTCCACACTCTCCATGAGCGGGCTCAGCGTCGAGTGTGCGATCTTGTCGTCGCACTGCTTGATGACCGTCGTGTATGTAGTCTCGACCTTCTCGCCCTTGAGCTCGGAGGCCATCTCGATGAGCAATGCCAGGCTCTTCGCCTCCCTCAGCCCGCGCGGGGGCTGGTCGCAGCCGTCGCACCCGGCGATGAGTATCTTCTTGTGCCCGCCCAGGAAGCTCATGATCTCCTCGAGCGGTTTCTCCTCTGTGACTATCATCCTGTTCCCTCCTCCACCTTCTCGGCGGTGCCAAGCTCCTTCATGTTCTGCTTGAAGTGCTCCAGGGCGTTGGCGAAGCTGCCTATGATGCGCGGCGTGGCCTCCGTCAGCTGAAGCCTCTCCGGGTCTATCCCCGTCTCCTCGAGAAGCGCCTTCAGGCTCTCGGCCCGCCTGTGCGCGTGCTTGCTCCCCTCCTCGAGCCTGCAGAGGTCCTCCGGGCAGGTGACGATGAGGACGCCCTCGGCTCCGTTCTTGAACGCCTCTAGCACGTGCAGCGGGTCTATCCTCCCGGAGCAAGGCAGTTCGATGAACCCGATGTCCTCGGGAAGGTGCTCCTCGTAGATGTCGTCGAGAAGCCTGAACTCGCTCCACTGGCATCCGAAGACCACCAGCTTGGGCTCTGTCCTCTCGACCTCCGCCTCGACCTTCTTCGACAGGGGCTCGTACTCGGACTTCTTGAGCTCAATCGCCATCCCGGTGCAGTAGGGGACGCATATCCCGCAGCCGCGGCACTTCTCAGGGTCTATGTTCGAGATGCCAGGGCTCTCCATCGTGACGGCGTCGAACGGACAGAGCGCGAAGCAGTTGCCGCAGCCGACGCAGGCGTCCCTGTCGACGTCGGCCACGAGCGTGTTCCTCAGCAGAGTGACCGTGTCCTCCGGGTAGCCGATGTCCTCCAGCATCATCTGGGCGGTGAGCATCTTGGTCGTGTTCGTCTCCGCACCCTCTATGAAGCGGCAGAAATCCTCCTCGCATGCGATGACGAAGATGCGCTCGATGCCCATGTTGACGGCGTCCATGTACGTGTCCAGAGGCATCCTGCCTATGCACGGTATCGCCATGGGTATGAACTCCTTCACCCCGACCATCTCGACGAGCTCCTCGTCCGAGGGCGCGCTTCCCCGACAGTATATGACAAGCGTGTCCGCACCGTCGGTCATCTTGCTCTCCAGGTAACCCCTGAGCGCGTCCTTGTCGTAGTAGTACGTGTCGATCGCGTTTATGGGACAGGCGGGCGCGCAGATACCGCAGATCATGCACTTCTCCTGGTCAAGGACGGCGACGTTCCTCTCCGTGTCGATCTCGATCGCCTCGTACGGGCAGGCGGCAGGACATATCCGGCACTCCCCGCAGTCATCGGCGTGAATGTCTATTGGAAAATCCATCTCCGACTCCTCCTCGGTCATACGCCAGTATCATGAAGGCTCGATTTATAAAGCTTGTTAGCGTTATCTACTTATCCAACCTGGAAGTATCCATATCGACCCTGGTGGAGATATGTGGGATGTAGTCATCGTCGGTTCTGGCCCTGCAGGCCTCTTCGCGGCCAACGAGCTAGCGGACGGCAAGAGAATCCTCGTCATCGACATGGGCAAGGGCGTGAAGGAGAGGGAGTGCCCGCTCAAGTACGACTGGGGGTGCGAGAAGTGCAAACCCTGCGACATCATGTGCGGTCTTGGCGGGGCGGGAACGTTCTCTGGCGGGCGGCTGAACCTGAGACCCGACATCGGCGGGGACCTGACGGAGTTGGTGGAGACCGCCGAGCAGGCCTGGCAGCTCATTGAGGATGTTGACAGGGTCTTCCTGAAGCACGGAGCACCGCAGGAGCTCCACACGCCGGACCAGGGCGACGTGGAGAGGCTCAGCCACAAAGCCGCGTCCGCAGGGGTCAAGTTCATCAACATCCCGCAGAGGCACATCGGCTCGGACAACGCCCCGAAGGTGATAGAGGCCTTCGCCGAGGACCTGAGAGGCCGAGGCGTCGAGTTCCTCTTGGACACGAGAGTCACCGATCTGCTGATAGAGGACGGCGTGTGCCGAGGAGTCCGGACGGGTGACAAGGAGATCCTCGCCAAGGCAGTGATCCTGTGCCCCGGTCGAGTGGGTGCGCCGTGGGTGGAGGACCTCGTGGCAAGAGAAGTAATGACTGCGCGTTTCGGCCCCATCGACGTCGGCGTGAGGATCGAGGTCCCCGCGATAGTCATGGACCCCGTCACGAAGGTGAACATGGATCCGAAGTTCCATATCCACACGAAGACGTACGACGACTTCGCCAGGACGTTCTGCACGAACGCACGAGGATACGTCGTCAGGGAAAGGTACGACAGCTTCATCGGCGTGAACGGGCACTCCATGGTCTCAGAGCACTCGAAGAACACGAACTTCGCCCTGCTCGTAAGGGTGGAACTGACCGAGCCCGTGGAGAACACGACCATCTACGGCAGGTCCATCGCCGAGCTCGCGACAACGATCGGCGGCGGGAAGCCCATCATACAGAGGATGGGGGACCTGAGAAGGGGAAGGAGGTCGAACCGGGAGCGGTTGAAGTCCAACCTCGTCGTGGGAACGCTCAAGGACGTCGCACCGGGAGACATCTCCATGGCCCTCCCCGGTCGCATAGTGACCGATATCATCGAGGCGCTGGAGAAGCTCAACGAGATCATACCCGGTGTCGCGGCGAACTCCACGCTGATCTACGCGCCCGAAATCAAGTTCTACGCGATGGAGGTCGAGGTCGACGAGAGGATGCAGACGAGCGTGCGGAACTTGTTCGCGGCAGGCGACGGCGTGGGCCTCTCAGGGGACATCGTTAACGCTTCTGCCACAGGAATCCTGGCGGGAAGGGGAGTCAAGGAGACTCTGAGCTGATGCCCGACCTTCTGGAAAGGAAGAAACCGAGCTCGTTGGACGAGGTCATTGAGGAGGCGTGGAAGGAGCTCGAGTCGAGGGACCGAGCGACCGTGGCCAAGCACTCGCTCGGAGAGCTGAAGGACGGGGTCCTCGAGATACTGTTTCTCGGGGAACGATATCTCCTGGACTTCGATGAGCGTGTGGTTAAGAACGTCGACGGTTCGACCGCCAACCGTTTCTTCGCGACTCTCGTTCTCCACTACGTCGTCGGCGTTGACGAGTCGATGCCCACGGGTGAACTGGTTTCCTTCAGGGAATTCTGGGGCGGGGAATCATATCACGGCGCCTTCGTGAGCAGGGCGATACAGCCCGTCAAGGACGCATTCGCGGAGGCCCCGGAAGAGCTGAAGGCACGCGCGGAGAAGCTGGGAGGGAGGAGAGTTGACCACGGCGATGTCTCCTACGAGATCCCCGTCTTCCCGAAGGTCGCGCTGACGATCATCATCTGGAGGGGGGATGAGGAGATACCGGGGTCCGCGAACATGCTCTTTGACCACCAGGCAGGGCGGATCCTGCACACCGAGGACCTGGCGGCCTTGGGAGAGCTGGTCGCGAGGATGCTTGTCCGGTAGTGTAGGTGAGCGTGGAGGGGAACATTTATGAGCGGACGGACGATTCATCTTTCGGAGTGGATATCTTGTATGGACAAACACAACCGCCGTCACAGTATATGGGACCGCCCCCGATGGTGAGGAGACTTCACACGCCAGCGGGTCTGAAGTACGGAAGTTACGGGATGTTGCTCGGGATAATTGTCTCGATCCTGTCCCTCATCACCGTGGTTCCATTGGCGGCTTCACCGGACATGACGGACATGAGCTTGCCCACTGTCGCCTTCATAGCGGGCATGGGTTGCCTTGTTCTCATACTCGCGCTAGTGATGGTCATCTTCTGGATTCTTCTCCTGTACGAGATGCACGTGGGGAGGCGGGAGTTCGGGCCCAGACACACATCAAGGGTATCGGCGGGCATCATCCTCATAATCCTGGGCATTGTCCTGATGATTATCGGGCTCATCGCGATCTTCGCCGCTGCACTCACCGGCTTCGATCCCTCTGGAGGCATGACCGACATAGATGCTGCACAGTTCAGGACGAGCATGGCCATCGGTCTGGTCTTCACGATCGCGAGCGCCGTCGCAATCAATCTGGCGCTTGTCTATTTCGCGCGGGAGATCATCGAGCCAGAGAAGATGAACCTCCTCTGGGCAGCCTTTGCCCTCGCCGTCGTCGCGCCCATAATCTCGTCACTCATCACGATAACCAGCATCCCTACGTCCGGAGTCATAGACATGGCGGAGGTCGATACCATTGCTCCGTGGGCGAATGTGGCCGAGATCTTCAGTCTGATTGGGACCGCGCTCTTCTTCGTCGCCTACAGAGCGGCAAGACAGAGGATACTGGATGGTAGGTTACAGCCTGTTTTTGTGCAGCCAATGCAGCCGCCACCGCAATACCCACAGCAGCCGCCCGCATGGGGTCAGCCGCCTCCCCCGCAGTCTGAGGAACCACCCAGCTGGGAGGATCTCAAACCGGTCGACAAGCCAGAGGAGTAGCTACTCCCTCTTCATGTACACGTCCCGAGACGGGAACGGGACCACGATTCCCTCGCGCCTGAAGGCCTTGCTTATCAGCTCCCGGATCTGGCCGGCGTACCTGTTGCGCTTGTCGGCGTCGTCTATCCAGAGCTTCATCTTCATGACTACTGCCGAGTCGCCGAACTCCTCGACCCGGGCGTAGGGGGCCTTCCGACCCCCCTGGAGGACGTGAGCATGGCTCAGGGCGGCACCGACCATGGTCTCCTTCACCTTGTCGATATCCGAGTCGTAGTCGACGCCGATCGTCAGGCTCAGGCGATACTCGAGGTCGGGTTCCACTATGTTGACTATCGTCTCCCGCGCGAGCTGGTTGTTCGGGACGACGAGCGTCTTGTGAGCGGACCTGTGATAGAGCGTCGTTGACCTCAGCCCGATCTTCTCGATCCTGCACCGCTTACCGCCAATCTCGATCAGGTCGCCCTCCACGAAGGGCCTGTCGAGAAGCAGGAACATGCCGCTGAAGAAGTTGGACAGGCTCTCCTGCGCCGCGAAGGCTATCGCGATGCCGAGCACACCCATACCCGCCAGGAACGCGGTTATGTCTATCCCGAAGAGGGAGACCAGAGTCGCTATGCCTATGACGAATATCAGTATCCCGCCGATCTTCTTGATCACGGGCACGAGCACGTCATCCAGATTCGTCTGGGTCTTCTGGGCCACCGTTTGACCATAGTACGTCAGGACTCCTGAGAAGATTCTGTACGCGAGCCATGTGAGGATGAGCACAACGACGATGCTCTGGACCAGGGAAACGGGGTCCGTGTACTCGTGAGGTAGGCCCAAGATGACGAGCGAGTTGGTGAAGCCCAAGAGAACGATTATCACGAAGAGGGGCAATCGAATGATGTTCCAGACGATGTCATCCAGCTCGTTCTTGGACTTCTTCGCGAGGCGCTTCACATATGGGTCGATTATCCCTATCACCAGGCCCGCGATTCCCGCCCAGATGAGTATGGTGATGATGAACGTCATCCATCGCTCGTTGAAGGGCTCTGGAAGTGGGTTGTCCCAGAATCCGAATATCTTGTTCTCCGGCTCCGGCACTATCGGGGCCACGAGGAAGTTGACCGTGGCGTTCATCGAATGTGATTCCACTATCACCGGGTCCGCGGCGAGCGTCTCGTTCAGCCACACGTTGAAGGGAACGGTCATTGCGTCCACGTCCGTCGTGGACTCGACGTCAAGCGTGACGTTCGCGGACTCGTCCGGCTTTATGATGAAATACGTATGGCTGAGGGATGCGGACCAATCCTCCCCGCTCAAGGGGGTCCCCTCGACCGTCACAAGGATGCTCGAATTGGCCTTGCTGTAGATCAGCCATTTGAAGGTCACCTTCTCCCCCGCTTCGAGGTCTTTGTCATAGACATCCACCTCGTGGACCTCCGCGAGGTCTTGAGCGGTGACCTGCGCGCAAAGGGACACGGCAATCAGCATTACCAAGGACAACAGCAGAAGCTTCCTGGCCAAGATACTCCACCTCAGTTGAACAAGTGATTTCCGTATAAAACCTATTTGCCCTGTCCCGGACGCGAATGCCGCAGGGATTCGATAACCCTAAATGCAAGAACGGCTATCCCACAAAGGTCATCCAATGAGAGGGTTCCTGGTACTCGAAGACGGAACGGTCCTCGAGGGTGTCTCTTTTGGTGCAAACGGGACGGCGTACGGGGAGATCGTCTTCAACACGAACATGACGGGCTACTGCGAGGCCCTGACGGACCCGTCCTATCGCGGCCAGATCCTCATGATGACGTACCCGCTGATAGGGAACTACGGCGTGGACGCCTCCACGTTCGAGTCGCCCAGGATCCAGCCCAGGGCGTTCGTCGTGAGAGAGAACTGCACGACGCCCTCGCACCGCACGTCGAGGATGAGCTTGCACCAGTTCCTGCTCAGGCACGGCATCCCGGGCATTTCCGGCGTCGACACCAGGATGTTGACTATCAAGATACGGGAGCACGGGACGCTGAAGGCGGCCGTCTGCACCGCCAAGAACGCGAGACCGAAGGACGTCCTTGAGCGGGTCAGAGAGATGGAGCACCCCGCGGAGTCCAATCTGGTCGCGGAAGTGAGCTGCAGGCGGGCGCACCGCTACGGTTCCGGGGGCAAGAGGGTCGTCCTGATGGACTGCGGGACGAAGAGGAGCATAATCAGCAACCTCGCGTCGCAGGCTGAGGTGATCAGAGTGCCCTACGCCACCACCGCCGAGCGTGTCCTGGAGCTCGAGCCCGATGGCGTTCTGATCTCGAACGGCCCCGGGGACCCCGCCCATCCCGTCATGATGGAGAGGACCGCTCAAACCATCAAGCGCCTCGTCGGAGAGCTCCCGATAATGGGGATTTGCCTGGGGCACCAGCTCCTCGCGCTCTCCCTGGGCGCGGAGACGTTCAAGCTCAAGTTCGGGCACAGGGGCGGCAACCACCCCGTCATCGATTCGAGGAAGAAGGTGAGGATAACCTCCCAGAACCACGGGTTCGCGGTGACCGACGGGGTGCCGAAGCAGCTGAAGGTGACGGAGAGGAACCTCAACGACGGGACCATCGAGGGACTCCGCCACAGGAGCCTACCAGTGTTCTCGGTCCAGTACCATCCTGAAGCGTCACCGGGCCCGCATGACAGCCTGAGCCTGTTCGACCGGTTCATGGAAATGATGGAGGCGCACCGTGCCTAGCAAGCTCAGAAGGATCCTGGTCATCGGCTCCGGCCCGATAGTCATAGGACAGGCCGCCGAGTTCGACTACTCGGGCTCCCAGGCGGTCCGCTCCCTGCGGGAAGAGGGGTATGAGACGATACTTGTCAACTCGAACCCCGCCACGATACAGACGGAGGCGGACATGGCGGACACCGTCTACATCGAGCCGCTGACGCCCGAGTTCCTGACGATGATCATCGAGAAGGAGAAGCCGGACGGGCTCTTGGCGGGGATGGGCGGGCAGACCGCCCTGAACATGTGCTCGGAGCTGGCCGAGCTGGGGGTTCTTAAGAAGCACGGCGTCCGCGTCCTTGGGACGAGCGTCGAGGCGATCCGCATATCCGAGGACAGGGACGCCTTCCGCGGCCTCATGAAGGCCCTGGAGGAGCCCGTCCCGGACAGTCAGGCATGCGAATCCATCGAGGAGGCTCTGCGGGTCGCGGACAGGTTGGGCTACCCTCTGATCATAAGGCCCGCCTACACGCTCGGCGGCACGGGGAGCGGGATCGCGAGGGATGGGGACGAGCTCCAACGGACGGTGGCGCTGGGTCTGCACTACTCAAGGATCAAGCAGGTCCTCGTGGAGGAGGGCGTCTTCGGATGGAAGGAGTTCGAGTACGAGGTCATGAGGGACTCCGCCGACAACTGCATCATCGTCTGCAACATGGAGAACTTCGACCCGATGGGATACCACACGGGAGAGAGCATCGTCGTGGCGCCCGCACAAACGCTCACGGACGTGGAGCACCAGATGCTCAGGACATCGGCGCTCAAGATAATCAGGGGACTGGACATCGAGGGCGGCTGCAACATCCAGTTCGCGGTTAGCCCGGAAACGAGCGACTACAGGGTCATCGAGGTGAACCCGCGAGTTTCGCGGTCCTCGGCGCTCGCCTCCAAAGCGACGGGCTATCCTATAGCGAAGGTCGCGGCGAAGATCGCCCTCGGGATGACGCTCGACAGGATCGAGAACCCCGTCACGGGGAGGACGTACGCCGCCTTCGAGCCGACACTGGACTACGTGGTCACGAAGATCCCCCGCTGGCCCTTTGACAAGTTCAGCTCGGCGGACCCGCACATAGGAACGCAGATGAAGTCCACGGGCGAAGTGATGGCCATCGGAAGGTGCATGGAGGAGTCGATCCTCAAGGCCGTGCGCTCCCTGGACATAGGGCTGGACGGGTTCGAAAGGCTCGACATGAGCAGGGAGGAGCTGGAGGAGGAGCTCGGCAACCCGACGGACAAACGCCTGTTCGCCATCGCGGAGGCTCTGAGGAGGCGCATCCCCGTCAAGAGGATCCTGGAGCTCACGAAGTGGGACGACTTCTTTGTCCAGAAGATCAGGAACATCGTGAGGATGGAATCGCGTCTCCGCAAGGGAACGACCGAGGCCATCTCCAAGGCGAAGAGGCTCGGGTTCAGCGACGCGGCGATAGCGCGGTTCTCAGGTATTTCGGAGAGGAACGTGCGCAAGAGAAGGGGCGCTGCCACGTACAAGATGGTCGACACGTGCGGGGGAGAGTTCCAGGCGGCAACGCCCTACTTCTACTCGACATACGACAGCGAGTGCGAGCTGAGCTCGCTCAAGAAGGACAAGGTCCTCGTGATCGGGAGCGGACCAATAAGGATAGGGCAGGGGATCGAGTTCGACACCTGCTGCGTGCAGGCGATAATGGCGCTGAGGGAAGAGGGGATCACGGCGGTGATAATGAACAACAACCCGGAGACCGTCTCGACGGACTATGACATCTCGGACAGGCTCTTCTTCGAGCCGCTCACGCTCGAGGACGTCGTCAATGTCGTGGAGAAGGAGGAGCCCGACGGGATCATCCTCCAGTTCGGCGGCCAGACCTCCGTGAACCTTGCCATTCCATTGGAGGGCTACTTGAAGAAGAGCGGGCTGAAGACGAAGATCCTGGGCACCTCACCGAAGGACGTGAACATAAGCGAGGACAGAGAGCTCTTTCGTGCCCTCATGAGAAAGGTGGGGATAACGCAGCCGGACGCCGCCACGGGGTTCTCCTTCGACGAGGTAAAAGACATCGCGCGGAAGATGGGCTATCCCGTCCTCGTGAGACCGAGCTACGTCCTTGGCGGGAGAGGCATGGAGATAGTCCACGACGAGGACGAGTTGCGGGGCTTCATGCGGGAGGCGGTGAAGATAACGAAGAACCACCCGGTGATAGTGGATAGGTTCCTGGACAACGCGATCGAGGTCGACGTGGATGCCGTCTCGGACGGGAAGGACGTCTTCATCTCCGGCATTCAGGAGCACATAGAGGAGGCGGGAGTCCATTCGGGCGATGCCATGTGCGTCATTCCCCCGCACACGCTGCCGAAGCGCGTGCAGGAGGACATAATCAAGATGACGAGGAAGATATGCAAGGCGCTCAAGGTCATCGGCCTCATCAACCTCCAGCTCGCGGTGAGGAGCGGTATCGTCTACGTCCTGGAGGCCAACCTGCGGGCGAGCAGGTCCGTCCCGTACGTCTCCAAGGCGATCGGTGTCCCGCTCTCGAAGATAGCCACGAGGGTCATGGTGGGCAGGAGCCTGAGGGAGCTCGGTCACGTGGGCGTTGCCCAGACAACGGGGGTGGCGGTGAAGGCCCCCGTCTTCCCGTTCCAGAAGCTGATAGGCATCGATTCGATACTCGGTCCGGAGATGAGGTCCACGGGGGAAGTGATGGGCATGGACAGGTCTCCCGGACTGGCGTTCTACAAGGCGATAGTCGCGGCGGGGAACGACCTGCCCGCCAATGGGAGCGTGTACATCACGGTCAGGGACGAGGACAAGCCCAAGATCGTCCCCATCGCCAGGAAGCTGAGCGGGCTGGGATGGAAGATATTCGCGACCCGCGGGACCTCGTCCGTCCTGAGAGCGTCCGGCGTGGAGGCGGAGACTGTGTATCGGATCAGAGAGAGCAAGAGCCCGACGGCGATAGGCCTGATGAGGGACGGCAAGGTCGACCTCGTGATCAACACGCCCTCGAAGGAGTCCGGTGCGAGGCGGGACGGGTACATGATGAGAAGGCTCGCGGTGGATCTCAACATCCCTTTCACGACGCGGATCGAGGGGGCCGGGATAATTGTCGATGCCGTGGAGTCGGTATCGCGCGAGCGGGTTGGTGTGATCTCACTGCAGGAATTTCACCATTAACAAATAGGATTCTGACAGAAAAAAAGTGGCCGTCCAGAGAGAGACTGAACGGCCCTGTTGTGGAGGGATGCTTAGCTAAGCAACGAGTAATACTCCAACACTCTACATAAACCTTTCCCGCGAGAAATCGTACACCAGAAATGCTGCATTTCACTACGTCTCAAAGGGCATTGAGAAAAATCGAGAACTCTTTCGTGTCGGATTCGCCAATGCAATCGTTTGCTTGCCATTTCGTTAGAACAATGTTCAGAGCTTCTCACGGACGATGCAAACGGGAGCGTACGCTCGGACTATGCGATCGCATAGAAAAGGAGGAGTGTGGAACCCCGGGATTCTACTTCTTGGGTGGGGTCTCCTCGGCGGGCTCCTCGGCGGGTTTTTCCTCAGCAGGCTCTTCCGTAGGTTCCTCTGCGGGTTCCTCTGCTGGAGCTTCCTCGGCGGGTTCTTCCTCTGCGGGTTCCTCAGCAGGCTCTTCCGTAGGTTCCTCTGCCGGTTCCTCTGCTGGAGCTTCTTCCGCGGGTTCTTCCTCGGCGGGCGGCTCTGCCTCTCCACCTTCGGAGACGACCTCACCAAATGCAACGCGCCGCATCACCCTCACTATCTTGATCTTGACCTTCTGACCCACAGTAGTATTCGGAACGAAGACCACGAAGTTGTTTATTCTGGTCATGCCGTCGCCTTCACGTCCTAGATCCTCTATCTCACATTCGTATTCCTTGCCTTCCTCCACAGGGGATTGCGGAGGCCTGAAACCAAATTCTCCAATCAACGTATTCAACCCCAATTCTTGGATTCGAATCTTGTGCGTTCTATATAACACTTCTTCTTATGCCAGAAAACGAAGAATGGGTCACCACGCCCGTCTTTTTGGCTTGTTTCCAGGGACCAGAGGGACGAAAAAGCCTCCCCAGATGCCCCAGCATGGGCTATGGAGCACCCACTTCGTAGTCCTCCTCACTGACGACCTTGGTGAGCCTCAGGGAGAGAATGAGGAAGACTATTCCGATTATGAGGACGATCAGGCCCACTGTCGAAAAGATCCTGTTGACCCATCCGAACTCGTCAAAGGCCTGGCCTATGATAGGGATGCTGAACCAATCGTGAGCGAACGAGCCGAGCGAGAAGAACCCGCCAGCGCCTATGAGCACCAGGCCGAGCCAGAAAAGGATGCGCTCCCTTCTCCCCTCTTCGTACGCGACCTCTTCCTCTTCCAGCACCTTCACTTCTCCGGTGAATGTCTCACCGCACTCCGGACACTCTTCGGAGTCGAGAGGGAGGGACGCGCTGCACGTGGGGCATTTGCCGGTCTCTGAAGCCATGATATACCTGTTTAGAGTTATTTTGTGCTCTCTAATAATCTTTTCTACACGACTATCGAATGCGCCATTCAGCCAAGGTTCTCTTCGATCTCGTCCATGAGCGGGTTGATGTCCAGGCCAGAGAAGCCGATCATCTGGGCCAGCTCGACAACGTCGTACTTCTGGCCATAGGCCCAGAGGTCCTTGATGTAATCCCCGGAGCGAGAGTCGAGGAACCATTCGTCGCCGTACTTCTCCCGCAGGACAGAGCGCAGCTGAGCCTCGAAGATCCATGCCCTGAGATACTGAGCGGTGTAGAAGCCGTCGTCCATGTCTGCCAGGTAGTGATTCGGCGGGTGCCTGTAGATGAGGGTCTCCTCGAGGGTCTTGGCGTAGACATCGTCCATGCCGGGCAGCCCCTTGCTGTGGATCTGCATCTCGTACTTCAGCTTCGCTCCGTACCGCCTCAAGAAGAACAGCTTCGTGAGGTATCCGAACTGGAGATAGGACGAGTAATCGTCCATCTGGATGTTCTTCTTCAGCCAGTTCCTGTCGATGTTGAGGTACTCCAACAGGAACGCGTAGGTCTCGGAGACGGACTTGTCGCCCAGCCACTTGTACTCCACGAAGCAGTCCTCTTCGACGAAGCCATGATGCTCCGCGTGTCCCGCCTCGTGGAAGAGCGAGTGGAAGTCCTGAACGCCTCCCTGGGGCATGATCACGAGCATGATCTTCTGCGGGATCTTTATCGGAGCGCAGAACGCCCTGGGGGACTTCTTCTCCCTCTCCTCCGTATCCAAATGGATGTTGGGCTGCTGGTCCAGGTCTATTCCGATGCCGAGGAGCGTCCGCTTGAGCGCCGGGACGGCCTCCTCCTTCTTGAAGTACGGGTCGAACTCCTTCGCTCTGAATAGGTAAGCGATGTCGTGCTTCTCGGCCTCGGCAAGAGGCACTCCTATCGGCGAGAGAAGCTCCTCCATCTTCTCCTTGTAGAGGTTCGAGGTCTGTGATATGAGGACATCCAGGCTGTCCATCAAGGACTCGAGGTCCAGGTTCCTGATGTCCCTTATGAAGTCCATGTATGTGGGATGACCCATGCTGACCGCGAGATTATGGAACTCCTCCACCCTCCCCTTGAGGACCGGGTTCAGCTCATCGAGGACCTGGTTTCTGGAATCGAAGATCGCCTGGCGGTAGTTCCGGTCGTCGGAGTTGAGCATCTTGACCACGGAGAAGCGGTAGGGCATCTCCTCGTCTCCGACCTTGATCACCTTGGAGGCCTCGATCTGCTCCTTCTTGTCCGTGAGTTCCTTCACGGCGTTCTGCAGGAGGCCGCCGGAAGACGCCGCGTACAGTTGCTTCAACCTTCTCTCGTCCTCCCCGCTCGCTTCCTGGGCCTCGGACTTCAGGAACTTGACAGTGTCCATCGTGAAGAGGTGCTCGTACTCCTTGAATATCGATGAGATATCCATGTCGTCCTTCTGCCCTGACCAGTTCATGTAGTACTCTTCATCTTCCTTCTCGTTGAAGGCTTCCAAGTCGGCCCTTATCTTCTCAATGTCCATGTCATCGACCCCTTCGCCCGATAGCCTTTCCAGATATTATCCTTTCCTATGGGCCTGACCTCAGTTTTAAATCCTATGACCATTATCGGCGAGATGTGGCAAGGATATTCATCGGCGTCGCTTGGCCATATGCCAACGGCGTCATTCACGTCGGAGGAATGGCGGGGTGCTATCTCCCGCCCGACATATTCGCTAGATATCACAGGATGAAGGGAAACGACGTCCTGATGGTCTCCGGTTCTGACATGCACGGAACGCCCACCACCGTCCGCGCGGAAGAGGAGGGAGTGGAGCCCAAGGTGATAGCGGATCGCTTTCATGAGATCAACATGAGGAGCCTAGAGAGGTTCGGGCTAAGCTTCGATCTCTTCCTGAACACGGAGCATCCGACGCACTTGGAGGTGGTCAAGGACTTCATGCTGGACCTCTGGGAGAAGGGGCACATCTACGAGAGCGATATGACGCTGCCCTTCTGCGAGAACTGCAGCCGGTACCTCCCGGACAGGTACGTGGAGGGGACCTGCCCGCACTGCGGGCATGTGGGCGCCAGGGGGGACCAGTGCGATGAGTGCGGAAAGATACTCGACCCCGAGGACCTCGTTGATCGGTACTGCGTGTTCTGCAAAGGCGCTCCGGAGATGAGGACGCGCGGCCATCTCTTCTTCAGGCTCACGGCCTTCGAGGACCAGCTCAAGGAGTACATCAAGGACAAGAACCATTGGAGGCCCAACGTTCTGAATTTCACGAGGAACTGGCTGGAGAACGGGCTCGTGGACAGACCGGTCTCGCGGGACATCAAGTGGGGGATACCTATCCCGATCAAGGGCCACGAGGACAAGATGGTGTACGTCTGGTTCGAGGCCTTCATGGGATACTTCTCCATGGCCGTGGAGTGGGCGAGGAGGCAGGGGGACCCCGACGCGTGGAAGGAATACTGGCAGAATCCCGAAGCCAGGCATTACTACTTCCTGGGGAAGGACAACATACCTTTCCACGCCATCTTCTGGCCGGCCGTCCTGATGGCCCGCGGGGGCCTGAACCTGCCCTATGATATCCCCGCGAACGAGTTCATGAGGTTCGAGGGCGCACAGTTCTCGAAGTCCAGGGGCGTGACGCTTGAGATCGACAAGGTTCTGGAGAGCTTCCCCGCGGACGCGGTGAGGTACTATCTTACGGTCAACATGCCGGAGAACAGGGATTCGGACTTCACGTGGAAAGAATTCGTCACGAGGAACAACACCGAGCTGCTGGCGACCTACGGGAACTTCGCGCACAGGGTGCTGACGTTCGTCAACAAGCACTTCGGAGAGGTCCCCCCGGTCGTCAAGACGACAACGAAGGACGACGAGGCATTGGAGAGAATCGAGGGGACGTGGAAGGAGGTGGACGACAACCTCGAGCGGGTCAAGTTGAAGGACTCGATGAAGAAGATCATGTCCCTTGCGCGATTCGGGAACCAGTACTTCGACGCGGTCGGCCCGTGGACCCTCGTGAAGGTGGACAAGGAAGCTTGCGGGACGTCACTGCACGTCGCCTTGCGGATAGTGAAGGCCCTGTGCGTGCTCTCGGCTCCGTTCCTTCCGTTCTCGTCAGCCCGACTGTGGAAGATGCTCGGGTACGAATCGGACCTGAACAGCCAGAGCTGGGAGGAGGCGGTGAGCGACGTAGAGGCGGGCCAGAAGATAGGGAAACCCTCGCCGCTCTTCAAGAAGATCGAGCTTCCGGAAGGGGAGGCCTCTGTGGAGAACCTGCTCGACATCAGGGTCGGAAAGGTCATCTCGATCGAGGACCATCCTGACGCGGAGAAGCTGTACGTGATGTCCATTGACCTGGGTGACGAGAAGAGACAGATCGTTGCGGGCCTGAAGGGCTACTACACGAGCGAAGAGCTCATGGGAAAGGACCTGGTCATGCTCTGCAACCTTCAACCCGCCAAGCTCAGGGGCGTGGAATCCAACGCGATGCTCATGGCCGCGGAGGACAAGGAGATCGTGTCCGTTCTTCTCGCGGAGGGGTCTGCCCCGGGAACCCAAGTTCTGGGGAGCAAGGGTCTTCCGGTGATCTCGTTCGAGGACTTCAAGAAGCTCAAGATCGTCGTGGCCGAGGGAGAAGGCGGGAAGAAGACCGCAGTTGTCCTCGACGAGGGGAGAACCGTCCCGCTCAAGGCAGAAGGGAGCCCCGTCACGCTGCACAGGGACGTTCCGGCAGGATCTCAGGTCAAGTGATCCAGATGAAGATGGACCTACACATACACTCTGCGTTCTCATCGGACGGCAGGGAGAAGCCCAAGGACATCGTGACCTACGCAAGGAAGATGAGGCTGGATGGGATCGCCATCCTGGACCACAACGAGATCCGCGGGTCCCTGAGGGCCTATGAGATGTGCAAGGGGTTCGACGACTTCCTGGTTGTCAGGGGCATTGAGGTGTCGACCGAGGCGGGTCACATCGTCGCCTACGGCGTGGATGAGCTGATACCCACACATCTGACCATCGAGGAGACGGCGGAGAAGATCAGAGACCTTGGCGGGATCTCGGTCGCACCGCACCCGCATAGATTCTGGTCCGGGATTGGCGGGAAATCCGTCACCGCGGAGAGCTTCGCGGCGGTCGAGGTCCAGAACGCCCGCTGCACTGAGAGGAACAACAAGAGGTCCAGGAGGCTCGCGGACAGGCTCCACCTGGGCCAAACGGGCGGTACGGACTCCCACGCCCTCAGTGAGATCGGAAAGGCGTACACGCTGTTGAAGGGCAACCCTGCAAGCGAGGACGACGTGATCGAGGAGATTGTGAAGCGCAGGACGACCGCTGAGGGGGAGAACAGGCAAATGCGGGAGACACTGGACTACGTCTACTCATCCGTCACAAAGTGGATGAAAAGGGGCATGAAGAAAATCTAGAGGTGCTGCTGAAGCTCCTCGGTCCTCTTGTTCAGCTCGTCGATTATCTTGCTCTCGTCGATGTCCCTGGAGGCGATCACGACATACAGCGCCTTCGGCCCGTCGCTGACGACCAGGACCTGCGTGCTCTCCAAGCAGATCCCGATGTTCCTGAGACCCTCGTTCAGCTCGGAAGTCGCCGTCTCAGCGGCACCGAGAAGGATGGCGAACATGGCGACGAACGTCTCCACGTGCGCACCCTCGGGAAGATCCCCCGCGATGTGCACCCCCGTGCGTGAGACCAGAATCAGGCTCGAGATCCCCTCGAGACTTTTCACTTCGTCCAAAATCTTCTCGATCGCCTCGACGTCTACCATCGAATCCTCAACCCTTGAATCTTCACGAGTCTCGCCGCTGGCTTCCTCCTGAAGGCTCAGAAATGAGAAGGGCAGAATGTAGATAAAGCTTTTCGTCCCCGCCTAGATTTCCTTAAGGCGGCTGTGCAGCTTGACGGCGCTCTCCACGGCCGTCTTCGCCCTCTCTATCCTGGCCTCGGCCTGCAGTCTTCCCATTCCCGGACCTGTGATCCCAAGGCCCACTGGCTTGTCGAACTCAACGGAGAGGTCGGTTATCTTCCTGCTCGCCTGACCCATCACGATCTCGTCGTGCTCCGTCTCCCCCTCGATTACCGCGCCCAACACGACAGCGCCATCGATGTCCTTCCTGGAGAGGAGCTTCTTCAGGGCTATGGGTGTGTCATAGACACCGGGCACCTTCACAACCTTCTTGACCGTGGCCCCAAGAAAGGCCGCGTGGTCCTTGGCTCTCTCCAACATGTCCATGGTGATGTCGAAGTTGAACTCGCTCACGATTATTCCTAGGTTCATTTCATACCTCCAAAGGTCCTGCGTCCTCGAACCCCTGCCTCGCGCCCTTGCCGGCCTTCCGCCTGAGCTTCTCGGGCTTGAAGAGTAGGTTGAAGACGTTCTCGGCATGCTCACGTGTCCTTCTATCGGCGAGCCATGCCAATTCCTTCTCGTTCTTGCCCTCGTCCTCGTGGACGAAGACCTCTATGATGTGGTGATTCGTAAGAAGCTGCGTCTGAATGAGACCCAGCGAGGCCTCATGGGCACACTGCTTGTCGATGGGCTGTGCCCCGGGCATCCCCAGGGCCATTACTATGTCGCAGCTCTGTTCCTCGAACAGCATCTTGGTGGCAACGGGGAGGTCCTTGATCCCCGGGACCGTGTAGCGGATGATCTTATACCCGGCGCCGAGCTGCTTGAGCTCGTCGACCGCGCTCGCGGCCATGTCGAATCGTGCGAACGTCGTGTCCGCTATGCCAATCCGCTTCACATTCGACCCTCGATTGCATCCAGCTTCGCCTTGACCTTGTACCAGGCGACGACCTTCTGGATTATCTTCCGAGTTCCGTCCAGGTCCGTACCGAGCTTGGACAGGCGCACGACCTCGACGCCGAGCCCCCTCTTCTCGAGCTCCGCCCTTATCGCCTCCTCGTCGTGCTTCTGGTCATATCCTAGCGCGATGATGTCGGGCTTGATTCCCTCGACGACATCGAACATGTCGCCTTCCTTTCCCAGGACGGCCTCGTCGACCGGCTTCAATGCGTTGACGAGCTCACACCTCACGTCCTCAGTTGTTATGGGCTCGTGCTTCTCCTTCCTCACGGTCGAGTCCCTTGCCACGACGACGATGAGCTCGTCCCCGAGCTTCTTGGCTTCCTCGAGATAATGCAGATGACCTGTGTGAAGCAGATCGAAAACGCCTGATGCCATTACTCTGACCATTCCTTCCACGCCTCCACTACCTGATGTCCTTCGAGGAAGACCAAATCCCTTTCGTTCGCGTATCGTCTTGCATCTTCCTTGCTGCGCGCCCTTCCCCCGTCGTCCATCATCTCGCATATCGTGGCGCTCGGGGTCAATCCCGCCATCGCTACCAGAGCGGTGCACAGCTCCGTGTGGCCCCTTCGGGACCGGAGTACTGGGTTGGCGACGTTCAGGAGGCTCACGTGGCCCGGCGAGCGGAATTCCCGCCCGAATTCGTTGATTGCCGTCTCCCCGTCGAGCGACTCGACACGCTTGGCGAAATTCGCGAACTTCGATATGGTCAGCGCCCTGTCCGAATCCGTGATCCCAGTGTACGTCTTCCGGTGATTTATCGTGATCCCGAACGCTGACTTCTCATCGTATGGGATGTCGTTCGGTACAAGACTCCTCAGAACTGGAACATCGCTCCCCTCGTTCCACAGCAGGTCCGCGAGAAAGGGCAGACCCAGTCTCTTCTTCGTTTCCGGGGGGACCGTGACGCATATCAGCCCGCCGCCGTCCTTCCTCATCGTCCTTATGATGTCGGGTGTGACGAACTGTGACGCGATCGTGAGGTCGGTCTCTTCTTCCCGCCCCTCGGCATCGAACACGAGAACCACCTTCCCGCACTGCAGGTCCTCGATCGCCTTCTCGACTTCTGGATGCGTCATACTAGGCTCTAATTCCCTCCGTCCATATTAGCTTTGTTGTAGCTACCAATCTCATGGTAGGAAATCGTCAAGCATTATCTATTGGGTGGCGATACAGAACGGGATGAGCGTCGACGCAGACATCGAGAAGATTGACCGATCTGACATGCTCCAGGTCATCTACTCGCTCCCTGACCAGATCGAGAAGGGGCTGGACATCGAAGTGGAGTTCAGCGCACCCGGGAACGTCATCGTGGCTGGCGTGGGCGGCTCCGCGATCGCCGCCGACATCCTCCGCACTTGGCTGGAGCCTTCGGGAAGGTTCCTCCACGTCGTAAGGGGCGCCACCCTGCCGAAATGGGTTGGCGAGGAAGATGTGCTCATCTGCATCAGTTTTTCCGGCAACACGAGGGAGACACTTGCCTGCCTGGACGAAGGCATCAGCAGAGGATGCAGGATTCTCTGCATAACATCGGGCGGGAAGATGGAGGATGTCTGCAGGTCGAAAGGTCTGCCCGTGGCTCACGTCCCTGGTAGCCTGCCGCCAAGAGGTGCGATAGGGTACCTATTCACAGCGCTGGCGAAGGCGGTTGCGGATGAGCAGACCCTCAGATCCGAAATGGAGGTCGTCATTCGTTCCCTCAGGACCCTCAGGGAGAAGCTCGTTCCCGAGTCGGAGGAGAATGTGGCTCATAGCGTTGCGGAGCAGATCGTCTCCCTCTACCCTCTGGTCTACGCGGATGAGAGGTTCCTTCCTATCGCACGCAGGTGGAAGACCCAGCTCAATGAGAACTCGAAAAAGCACGCGTGGTCCGGCTGCTTCCCGGAGATAAATCACAACGAGGTCGTCGGGTGGGATCTGGAGGATGGCGTTGACCGCTTCTGCGCGATCATGCTGAGGGACGAGGAAACGAGCGGGCGAATGGACGTGACCATTGAAGAGCTCAAGGGCAAGACTATGGTCATTGTGGTCGAGGCCGAGGGGGAGAATCTGCTCTCGCGGATGTTCCAGGAGCTCATGATCGGGGACTTCGTCAGCTACTACTGCGCGCTCCTGCGCGGGATCGATCCCACGCCGGTCGAGGCGATACAGCGGATCAAGATGCGCTGAGGGCCCTCTACGATACGGATGTGTTGCAGTGTGCATGGGCCGGGTCGTGACATATCATAGGCAAATCCTAAGCTCCGCCCTAGGTTTCCTGTGACATCCTAGGGACCTACTAGGGACTTACTAGGGTTCTGCTTGTGAGATCCTTGTCAGATCCTTGTGGAATCCTTGCCGAACGCTTGTCAGATCCTTGTGGGAACCTTGCTCCTCCCTTGCTGCTCCTTGTCGGATCCTTGCTCTTCTCCGTGTCTCCGGGTATCGCGCAGAATTGCCCTACTTAAAGGTATGCCTCCGCTCGTCCTCCGTTCTCTCTCCTATGTCTCACTAGGGACCCTCCGCTTCTCCTCCGCTTCTCCTCCACACCCACTCCGTTTCAACTCCGCATAGGAGCCTTCGGCAGATCGCCTTCGAGCGCGTAGGCCTTGAGCTCCCGTCATACTCTCGCCCCGAACCCCACGAGGATCATGGGCGGGCCCGCCAATCCGAGGAAAAGAGCGCCGAGGGGGAGATTCGAACTCCCGAGGCGCAAAGCACCACGAGCTCTCCAGGCTCGCGCCTTACCAGACTGGGCCACCTCGGCATCGGGCTCCGCCAGTCCACCTATTCGAAGCGGGAATAAAAAGATAACTGATTCGCCCGCTCAGCTCTTCCACATCTTCGGATACGTCCCCGGCGACATGAAGACCCGCTGCACGTTGATGGCGACTCCGCGGTCCTTCTCGACTATCTTGCTCGATTTCAACCTTGCCTCCCCGATCGCGATGCCTTCTCCTTTCCGCGTGAACATCGCAACGATATCCCCGGACACGAATGTTGTGTCCAGTCTCGAGACCCCCGGGACAGCAAGGTCCGCCCCGTGGCACAGTGCGTCCACCGCCGAGTCCTTGACAGTAACGCGTGCGAGATGCGAGAGAAGGCTCTCCATGGGAAGTATCACTTCTCTCAGATGCGAGGAATCTCGATCCTCCTTCCAGAATACGTAAGCATCGAGAACGTCCTGCAGCGTGACGCTCTCATCCTCGGAGAATCCCGCGGACCTCGTCCTTCTCAGGTCGGCCATGTGGGCCCCCACGCCGAGGGCTTCGCCGATGTCCACGCAGAGCGTGCGGATGTAGGTCCCCGACTCGCTCCGGACCCTGAAGAGAGCATTCCTTCCCTGGAACTCGAGCGGCTCGAGCTCGTATATCCGCCTTGTCCGCCTCCTCCTCTTCACGGCCGCCCGAACCGGCGGAACCTGGTATATCTCACCCACGAAATCCTTCATGACGTCTCTGACCCTCTCCTCCTTGACATCCTGATGGAGGTGAAGGACGCCAACGTACTCCTTGTCGCCGTACAGCAACGCGCCTAGGGCCTTTGTCGCGCGGTTGAGTGCGATCGGCAGGACCCCGGTCACGCGGGGGTCGAGCGTCCCGCCGTGTCCCGCCCGCTCAGCGTCCAGCATCTTCCTGGTCCATGCGGACACCTGATGCGACGTCGGTCCCTGCGGCTTGTCCACATTGATAACCCCGGAACCCAAGAGCCGCTCCACTTCCTCGGCGGGGTCCTCTTCGCTCATATTCCCGCACATTCCTTCAGACCGTCCACGATTTGCTCCAAGACCTCCCCCGGCGTCAGGTCGGAAGAGTCTATCACGAGATCGTACGCCGAAAGGTCGTCGAGGTCGATACCGTAGATCGAGGAGTACCGCTTCCTCTCAACCTCTTCCCGCTTCTCAATGCGGCGCAGGGCCACGTCCGCGCCGACGCGGTCCCGCCCCGCAATCCGTTGGGACCTGACACCGATGTCGGCATCGATCCAGACCTTGAACGCCTGGACGCCTTCTCGTGAGAGCATCTGACCTGTAAGTCGACCGTCCGCGACGACGTTCATCCCCTGAGAGGATGTCGCCCGGATCCTGTCAAGGACCAGCGAGTCGAGCGTCTTGTCGATGCTGTCGTCCTCGAGCGCCCGCCTGCCGTACTCCTCGAGGTCCACGCCCACCTTCCTTGCCTGGCTTCGGAAGATTTCACCGGCGCAAACCAGCTCAAAACCCAGCTTCTCGGCGACCTTCCGTGCAACTGTCGTCTTGCCGCTCCCCGGTCTGCCGCCGATAGTTACGATCATCAATCCACCGCTGATTCGTCCTCCCACCCCTCGTCCTCATACTCCTCGGCCTCGAGCTTCTTCTTGTAGGAGTAGTACTTCAAAATCCTCGGCAGGAGGAGCGTGAGAGGAGAGGACAACACGGCGTAGAGGAGGACCCATTGCGGTATGAATATCACCACGGCCCTCATGTCCGCATCGTGGCTCCACGGGACCGAGAACTTCGAGCTGACGACTCCTGAGCTGATGAAACTCATGAGCCACGCGAAGATGATTATGACAGCGAACATCGTGACGGCGAGCGTCTTGAGCTGAGCCATCTGTATGCCGCTGAACTCCGCCATGGTCTCCTGGCGGACCTTTTGGAGCTTCTCGACCTTATCGCGGTTGCCGGACATCACCGTCGCCCGATACACCTTGTTGAACTCGCTCATGGCCTTCTGGGACTTCGCCACCGCGATCCAGTCCGTCGTGAAATGCCTGATCAGTATGGATATCGTTCCTGTTATGAATCCGGCGAACATCATCGACACGACGGCCAACTGCCCGTTGAATCCGATGAGCGGCTCGAGAACCAGCCCCACCATGTCCCCGAAGGCCATCCTCAGACTGGGCTGGAGCATGATCATGATGAGGAGTATCACGACCATGATCAGCAATGACCTCTTTATGCTGCTTCCACCGGAACATTGATCGTCAGCCATGCAACCATCAGAAAGAAGCCAGGGATTTAAGGGTTTTCGTGCGGCCTACCCGGAACGCGTGATGGCCTCGCTTATCGTCTTCTGGAGCTCCTGGAACCTGTCCTGCAGGGACTTCTCCTGCTTCTTCAGCCCCTCCAGCCGGATGCCGAGGGTCTCCTTGTGCTCCTCCAGCTCCTTCGCGATGGCCCCTCTGTCGTCGGCCTCCACCAGGAGCGTGCCGATGCTCTTGAAGATCGTCGCGCCCTCCTTGGCGTTCTTCAGCTCCTCGAGGGTGACGTCGATCTCGCGAAGCTTCGCCTCGTACTGGACCCTCTGAGCGGCATGGATCTGCAGTTGCTGCTGAATCTGCTGGAACTGGACCATCTGGTTCTGCAGCTCGGGTGATATCTCTTGTGCCATCCTAACCAACCTCTTCTCCTATACTCTCCGAAATCGCCGCCCATCTCAGATAGGCGTTCATGGCTGCTCTGAGAGCCCCGGTGTCGTCGGCCTCGATGATTATCTCGAGTGCATCGTCGTCACCTTCGAGCCTGACCCTGGCCCTCGGGATCTCCTTCGAGGCTTCGGGGAGCAGCGACTCCCTGATCATGGATGCGTTCGGCCCGTGCAGCGTGATCCTGGTGGACCTCATGCTATCTCGCCTTTATGACCTTCTTGACGTTCGGTCTCTCCTTGTAGAAGATCCTGGACCCGCACTTCTCACACTGGATCCCGATCGTGCTCACGTTCGAGCGGATGGGTTCCTTGCATCGAGCGCACTTGTACATCGTCACTCCTCTTCTGCTTCCTCATCAGGCTCCCCGAATACTGGCTTCTGCGTGGTCCTTCGGAAGTTGCGGGACCCCATGGGCCTGTAAGCACCGCCAGCGAACGTCGTACCGCACCTCCGGCACCGCCAGATGCCAGTATCGACCCGCTTGACGGCCTTGTGGTTGCAGCTCGGGCACAGGTGCTTCTTCACCTTCTCCCGCTCGACGTCCCGTATCCTCTTCCTTATCGTGACTCCGTAGCGGGCTCCGAACCTTCCCGAGATGCCGGTCTTCTTCGTCTTTCGCGCCATCATCCCACAACTTTGGGCCTGATCTCATCTGCCAGTCTTCTCGCTGTCTTGACCACGTGGTCGACTTCATCCAAAGTGAAACTGCCCTTTAAACCTTTTTGCATGGCTCTGATATGGCCATTCTCATCCGTGGCGATCGTCAAGCGCGCATCCGCGACCCTGTCCTCGTCCAGGGACGCGTCAAAGACGATCACGTCCCGGATCTTGGTGGCGGTGATCGATATCGGATAGTGCTCGACCTCGAGCGGGTAGTCCTCCCCGTTGATCTTGGACGCTGGAACGACAGCGTTCGTGAGCGCCGCCAGAGCTCCGAATGAGCTGGCATCGAATAGGTTGCCGCCGTAGTCCAGTACGTGGACGTCGATGAATACGATCCAGACCTTCTCACCCTCGATTATGCAAAGCTTGCCCAGATCGATCGCCTTGGACTCCCGTATCCCTCGGTCGACGACCCGAGCGAGTTCGATCGCCTTCTCTCTCGGGGGGCCCGCCTCGAACGTGGGGCTTGCCATCGGTATGAGCTCCATGGTTGTCACGATGGAGCCATCCTTGGGCCTGTCAGGGTAGGGCTCACCAAGGATCATCTTCACGCCCACGAGCACTTCTGTCTTGCCCAGATTGACGCGGGCAGAGCCTTCCGCGTTCCCAGCGTAGCCCTTCCGAACCTTGATCTCTCTGTACTCCTCGGGTGCCCTTCCGTCGACTCTCTTGCCGCTGGCGGCCATCTTGTAGATGTGATCCCTGAGGAGCTCTGAGACTGCGTCTTTCATCAAGGTCACACCCCCTCCGAGATCGCCTTGACGGCCTCGCGCGTGTCGGTCGTGACGGAGTACCTTCTCCTTAGGGCGTCCCTCTGCATTTCATTGATCCTGTGGCATGCGTCGACGGCCATCTTCAGACCACTGTCGAACTCCTCCTTCGTGATGTGCCCGTCCATCTGCAGCAGGACGACCTCGTTCGTTCGCGGGACGATCGCAATCGGCACGTCCGCCTCGCCATCATTGTCCTCTTCCTTGTTCAGGTCCAGGATCACCTGTCCATCCGCCTTGCCGAATGCGCAAGACGAGATGATGTCCCTCATGGGTATCCCAGCGTCGGCCAGGGCCACCGCGGCAACGGTGAGCGCCGTGCATCGAGTGCCGGCGTTCGCCTGCAGGACCTCCATGAAGACATCGACGGTCGCTCTGGGGAACTGCTCTCTGAGAACCACATGAGAAAAGGCCTCGGAGATCACCTTCGATATCTCGACCGATCTTCGGTCCGGTCCGGGCCTCTTCCTGTCGGAGACAGAGAACGGGGCCATGTTGTACCTGCACTGGACAAGCGCCCTTGCGGGGTCCTGTCGGTGCCTGGGATGGGCCTCTCTCGGCCCGTAAACAGCAGCAAGAACCTTGTTCTCCCCCCACTCGATATATGCACTCCCATCAGCGCGGTTGAGGACTCCAGCCTCCAGCTTGATGGGCCTAAGCTCGTCGACTCTTCTTCCGTCGACCCTGATACCCTTTTCATTCACCATTTTACCTTCTTCCATTATAATCCTCCTTACATACTGCACCTAGGCCTTCTTGGCGGTTCCTTCACGGAGCATAATTTCAATCGACTCCGTGAGACCAAGTACCTGTGCGTCTTCTTCTATTCTCCTAATCGCCTTCACGGCGAGATACATTCCATCCATAGATCCATCCAACCATATTCTTCCATTCTGACCGACAAACATTCTACACTCCGTATACTTCTTGATCAAGCCGATCATGCTTCCTTTTCTTCCAATGATCCTCGGGACCTTGGCGTGTGAGACGTCGATTATCCGCCCGCCCCTGAGCCTTCTTAGATCCCGTTCCTTCATCGTCACCTGGACCCGCTTCGCCTCGTCGACGGAGAGGACTTTGAGCAGAACGACGTCCTCGACATTGAGGAAGCGGGAAGTGTCCCCGAAATCGACCTTCCACGGCACTTCCGAGGCGTGAAGCGGGGCTGGGTAAGGGGCGTTTATGTCCACCAGCCAGTATGAAGCCGCAATGTCGGTGATCTCACCGATGACGGTATCGCCTGGTCGCGGCATGTACCTCCCGCTCAGTGGGATTATGTTGACGTGGTCCCCTCTCACCTTCTTTATTCCGAGCTGGAAAGCGTATGTCTTCTCTCCCACGCTGAACGTGCCCGGGCCGGGCTTGAGCCCAGTCCCCAAGAAATCTCCTGGTACAACTACCTCCCGTTTCGGAGGCCCATGTCCTCTCAAATTATCAGGTCCTTCTCCTCACTTAGCCTGAGGGATTTGAAATATTCAATCCCAGGAATCTTTCAACAAGTTTCCTCAGGGCTTCCTGAATCAAATCCTTTGTCGCTAGTTCGCCCTCTCAATCAACAACTCGGTTATAAAGCTTTTGCGTTCCAGCTACCCATCCTTGAGTATCTTCATTTCGACGTTCCCGCGAGTGCGCTGGTTCACCCGCTCAAGGAATTCCGTCTGCATGCCCGCGGGCATCTCGACAACGCCAATCCAAGACCCGTCCTTCTGATACTCCTCCTGAATGATGTCACCGAAGGCTTTGATGTCGCCGTAGCACCGGGGGCAGTCCTCGGCAAGAAGCTTCACCGCGACCTTGACCTTTTCGATGCTGATCGGGATGATGGGCCGGAGAGCGTCGAGGATGCTCTTCAGCTGACCATCGACGCTCTTGAACGGGTCGATGTGCACTCCTGCCTCTGACATGGCGTTCTCGATCCTCTGGGGCGGATGGGGCGTTCTCGTCTGGGGGTTGACAGCGTTGCGCGAGATGTGGTTGACAATCGCTTTTCTCTTCTCCTCGGTCATGGCCCTCCGCTGGTCCGTCGTGACCTGGATATCGCCCTTTCGCACAATCGTGCCTGCGACCTCCTCGGGGTCCTCGGTCCCGAAGATCTCCAACATCTTCTCCTCGGAGGCCCTCGCTCCTTTTTTCACATCCCGAAAGATCTTGTCTATGGCGATGTATTCGGAAACGCTCGCCTCAGGGTTGCCCCTGATCTCGTCCACGCAGTCCGGGTCGATGAGGATCTCGAACGTCTCCCCGCCCTTCTCCAATCGGGCGATAACCATTTCTTTGAGGATATCGGTGGTATGCTCCTTCTGGAAATCCCTCTTTCCCATCACTCCACTCCTAGGATGCGTTTGGAATCTTCTCGAGGTAGACGCCGACCTCGTCATCTGTGAGTCTCTTGAACTTCTCGCCTTTCTTGACGATGCCTATCTCAACGGCCTGATTGTTGAGCTTCTCTTCGGTTGACTTCGAGAGCCCTTCCAATCCGAGAATGATGGCCGCGTCCATGAGCATGTCCTCTTCGAACTTCTCCTCGAAGAGCTCCATGACGGTGTTACGGCCAGAGCCTATGCTACCGGCCTTATAGGAGACAAGTGCGCCGCTGGGGTCCGTCTCGAAGAGATGATTCCCCTGAGTGTCCACTCCCGCCACGAGAAGCGCCGTACCGAACGGCCTGACGCCTCCGTACTGAGTGTAGTTCTGCTTGTAGTCGCATATCTTCTTGACAAGAAGGTCGATCGAGATCCTCTCGTCATAGGTCACCTTGTTTATCTGGGCCACAATCCTCGCGAAGTCGACTAGAGCCCTCGCATCGGCGACGAGGCCCGAGGTGGCACAGCCCACGTGCTCGTCTATCTGGAAGATCTTCTCAACGGATGAGGGCTCCATCAGCTTGCTCGCGATCTTCTTGTCTGCCATCAGCACGATTCCGTCCTTGAACTTGAGCCCTGCGGTCGTCGTTCCACGAGTGACTGCCACCCTTGCATACTCTACCTGAAACAATCTCCCATCGGGAGAGAAGACCGTGATTGCCCGATCATAAGCCATCTGTCCTGGTTGCATAAATTCACCTTTTTACGGTTAACGCTAGTTGGTGTTATAAACTTTGTGAGATTGTCCTCACCCGCTGGCCAGGCCTTTCGCGATTGTCCTTGCCTTGCGCAGAGTCCCTGAGGTTTTGACTGTCTCCACGGTCACCTTTGCGCCCGCTACGACTGTCAGGGCATTGAGAGTGCCTATCGCCTCGTCCTTTCCCGTGTGAGCACATCTCAGTATGCCCGCTCGACCGTCGAAGTCGATGAGCTTTGGTCGGACTGAGCGGAGCGCTCCCTTCTCTCTCAATAGCAGGACGGCTGCCCGTTCGAAATCGCCGTGAGATAGCTCACTCTCTGTGTGAACACTGAAAACGATATACCTCTTCCTTCCGACCTTATCCCGGACGACCATGTGCGATCGCTGTCAAAGACCCTCTACTGGACCACGTCTATGTCGTGCTCCTCGACGGCCTGGGGACCTTCCCTGCTCAGGATCTGTTCGGACTTCACGCCCGTGATGACTATCAGCACTCTGACCGTCTTCTGCAGCGACGGATCGACGGAGCATCCCCAGATTATCTGGGCATTCGGGTTGACCTTTTCACCGATTATCCTCGCGGCACTCTCTGCCTCGGACACGGTCATGTCTGGGCTACCGATGATCCGCACAAGGGCGCCCCTCGCATGCGAAAGATCGACCTCGCCAAGAAGTGGAGACTCAAGAGCTTCGCCCACCGCGAGCGCCACCCTGTCCCGATCCTCATCGTTCTCGCCGATTCCGATCATCGCCACGCCGCCGTTCTTCATGATGGTCATCAGGTCGCTGTAATCCAGATTGACGAGCCCGGGTTTCGTGATTATCTCCGTCATCCCCTTGATGGACTCCATGAGGACCTCATCGGCGACCTTGAATGCCGCATCGATGGGCAACCTCGGAACCAGGTCAAGTAGCCTGTCGTTGTATATCACGATGGTCGTATCGCAGTGCGTTCTGAGCCTGTCGAGACCTCTCCTGGCCACTTCCAATCTCTGCTTCCCCTCGGCCTGGAAGGGCATCGTCACTATGCCCAGCGTCAAGCAGCCCTGAGCCCTCGCGAGTCTTGCCACATAGTGCGCTGATCCGGTTCCTGTGCCTCCGCCCATTCCTGCAGTGATGAAGCATATGTGTGCTCCTTTCAGGAACTGACGTAGCTCTTCCTCGTTCTCTGCCGCGGCTTGCTCACCGACCTCTGGGATGGCGCCAGCGCCAAGGCCTTTGGTCAGTCTCTTTCCTATGAGCAGCTTCTTCGGCGCGTGAATCGAGAGAAGATGTTTCGCGTCCGTGTTCAGAGCCATCAGCTGAGCTCCGACAATACCGGCCTCGTTGAGCCTGTTGATGGTATTGGACCCTCCACCACCGCAACCAAGGATCTTGATGCTTACATGAAGGGACTTCACTATCTCTTCAAGCTCTTTGTCATCTCCCGCAGGGACCGGTGCTACGATCTCCTCCGGCAATTCTTCCTCGCGCTTCTTTTCGTCTTCGTGTCTAGACAAAGCAGTATCTACAATCGACTTCATTTTTCCATCCCATCCTGCTCTGGGTGAATATGATTATGGCTATTTAAAAGTGTGGATGGCTCGGAATATGGCGTCCGTCGAGAGGGCAGTCCGAGTCCTCACGAGAAGCTCGCACCGCACGTCGGGCAGTCCGCAAGATCCTCGCGGAAGGTCTCACCGCAGCTCGCGCATTGATAGAGCACGGCCTCTTCCTCGACGAATCGAACGCCGCAGGACGTGCATCGATCGTTGTCTTGCACCTGGAACTCCCCGCACTGTGGGCAGTGGAACCCGAGCACGACCTCGTCAGAGAACTTCGCCCCGCACTCGCACGTTCCCGTATCCAGATCGAGCTCCCTCGAGCAGATGGGGCAGACGAACGTCCCGTCCTCGACGAACCTGACACCGCAGGACTCGCAGAACTGGGCGTCCTTTGGGACAAGCGAGCTGCATTCCGGACAGACCAGGGCGTTGCCTATCTCCTCGTCAGAGAAGATCGCCCCGCACTCGCACGATTCGTCCTCCACGTCGATGAAGCGACCGCAGCAGGGGCACTGATATCTGACGGCCTCTAGCTCGGTCACGAGCTTCTCCCTCAGCTCTCGGAAGGTCCCCTCGGATATCTCCCCCAACAGAAGCCTCTCCTCGAGCAGTTCGAGCTTCTCCTCGGATGTCAGCCTGAGCTTTGGGATGGGGATGTTCTCGAAGTCGACCTCGGGCTCCTCCTCGGACCTGAGCCCTGGGACCATCATGCGGTCCTCGATTCGAGCCCCGCAGTTCGGGCAGTCCTCCAGCCTCGAGGCGCAGCTCACGTGGAAGACCTTCCCGCAATCGCACTTAGTAGACGCCAGACCCTGCTTCAGGTGGCCCAGGCAGGCGCTGCACATGATGATCTCCTCTGTGTCCATCCTGAGGACCTGTGGTTTCCCGCATTGCTGGACTGGTCTGACGCTGGTGTCATTCAGACGTGTCATTCTCTCCCCCGAGGCCTGCAGAAGTCGGCGGGCCTTCCGCACGATATGTGCGTAGAATAGCGGGGCCTGGATTTTCAGTGCTCGTGCCCTACGACACCGAGCGCCTTTGAACCAGGGATCTCCGGGTTATGAGCCCGACGGGATTTCCTAGCTACCCCACCCCGCTATCGAGGGTAGAAAACATTCGAGAGAAATAAAGCTATCGTCTTGTGCTAGAAGAACTTCCGCAACCTGAACATATCCTCCAAGGACGCTTTCATCTTCAGCTTCCTCGTGGCGATGGCCTTCATCGGACCCATCTCCTTTGTCAGAAGCGCCGTGAACGTCTCGGTGCTCGCCGCGATCACGATGTCGGGAGACTCGATCTCGCCTTCACGAAGATCCGAGACGCGCGTGTCCTCGAGGACGAAGTTGTAGCCCTCGCCGTCGGTCACGTCGACCTGAATCTTCCTCGTTATCCCTTTGAGCTCCTTCTTGAGTTTCTCATCGATCTCTGCCTTCTCGTTGAACTTCCTGATCGCATCCATGAGAAGCATCTTCACCATTCCACCTCACTGGAATTCATCGAGTTTCTTCACCTTCGATTCGGCGAGCATTCTTCGTGCGGTCTCCCAGCTCCTCCGAGTATATGGCGGCAAATCCCCTTTCTCGCTTATCCACTTTTTCATGAACTCGACCGTGATGGGGTCCGCAGGATAGCCGCTCCCGGTCTCCTCGCCCAGCTCCTCCCGGATCCTCCGCATCTCCTCCTCTCTCCTCTCCTTCGCAATCACGGACGCCGCGCTGACGACCGGGTAGGCCTCATCCGCCTTGTGCTCGCTGACTATCTTGAGATCGAAATCCAACTCATTCCTCACGAGGCGTTCGAACGTCTCGCAGTTCGCGTCAGCTGAGTCCAAGTACGCGAGTTCGGGCCTCAGCTTCCTGACCACGGAGGCGAATACCCTCGCCTCGAGCTCATTGATCGTCATCAGCTTCCGCGTCTCATCGATGTCCTCGGCGGGGACGACCTGGATCTCGCATTCCGCCACCTTTAGAATCTTTCCGGCGAGCTCCTCACGCCTTCTCGGGGACAACTTCTTGGAGTCCCTCACGCCCATCTCCCGGAGCGCCTGATCATCCTCCACGAGGACACCAGCAACGACCATCGGTCCGATCACCGGACCTCGACCCGCTTCATCCACCCCGCAGATTCTAGTCATCGCCCTCACCGAAGATCTCGTCCGCGTGCTCCTGAAGACTCCTGACAACCTCATCCTCGTCGACGTTCTTCGGTCGCGAGCCCTCCATGACGATCCTCCCGTTCACGATCGTGTGGGACACGTCGCCCCCGTTGCAGGAGTAGACCAGATGTGACGGGATTCTCGACCTGAACAGCGGAGTTGACTTGGCCTTCTTCATGTCCACGACTATGATGTCGGCCTTCTTCCCGACCTCGATCGACCCGAGCGACCGCTCCATCCCCAGGGCACGGGCGCCCTCGATGGTGGCCATGTCAAGGGCCTTCTGTGCGGGCACGACCGTGGCATCCCAGCGGGACGCCTTGTGCATGAGCGAGCAGAACTTCATCTCCTCGAACATGTCGAGGCTGTTGTTCGACAGGGGGCTGTCCGTACCGAGGCTGACGGTCATCCCGTTCTCGAACATCTCGGCGAGCGGGGCGAACCCGCCCGATGCGAGCTTCATGTTGGACACGGGACAGTGGACCGCGCTGACCCCTCTTTTCGCGAGCGTCCTGATCTCGTTTATCGTGAGCCAGACGCAGTGCGCGGCGATGCCCCTTTCACTGAGGAAACCTATCTTCTCCAGCCACTCCGGCGGGCGCAGACCGTACTTCTCGACGTGGTCGTAGACCTCCTTCCTCGTCTCCGAGAGGTGGAAGTGTACGGGGACGTCCTCCCGCTCGGCGAGGTCCCTGGCACCGAGGAACGTCTCCTCAGAGCACGTGTACACGCCGTGAACCGCCACGAGAGGCCTGACCAGCTCCTCGCCCTTGAGGTCGCGTATGAAGCCCGCGCAATTCTTGAGCGGGTCTCCCTTCTGGGTCGAGATCTCCCTGTCTAGGACCACCCATCCGAGGAAGCCTCTCATCCCGGTCTGCCGGACCGCCCGGGCGACCTCGTTCTCCCAGTAGAACATGTCCAGGAAGGAGGTCGTGCCTGTCCTTATCATCTCCACGCAACCCGCCAGACTGGCGACCTGCATGTCCCTGGTCGTGATCTTGTCGTCCACCGCGAAGGCCTTCTCCAACATCTGCTCGAGATGGACGTCGTCCGCGTAGCCCCTCATGATCGTGTTCGCCACGTGGTTGTGGTTGTTTATCAGCCCGGGCATGATCACGGAGCCGCTGCAGTCGATCTCGCGGTCCGCCTCGGCGGTGACCTTCCCGACCTCGGCTATCCTGTCGTCATCGACGAGAACGTCGCCCGCGAGTATCTCCCGCTCGTCATTCTGTGTGAGAACATAGCCGCCCCTCAGCAGTATGGACATCCAATTCGCGGGAAGGAGGTGTCGCTATTTCATTTTATTGATAAGCTACTTAACCGCCCCGCCAATATCAAACAACAGGGGCAGCGGTTCCATGAGGTTCAGTCACGAACTGGAGGAGGTCCTCTCCCAGATTCCTGAAGGCCGTGTGACAACGTTCGGTGAGGTGGCGAAAGCCCTTGGGGACGTGAGAGCCTCGAGGGCGGTCTCCGACTTCCTCGCGAGGAACCGCCAACGATCCCACCGCGTTGTCAACGCCCAAGGGAAGGCGAGACCGTGGCAGATCGAGTCCCTCAAGAACGAGGGTATCGCTGTCATTGATGGGAGGATCCGCGACCTGGACCACGTGGTCTTCCGCGATTTCCGGGCCGAATGCCCGCTCAAGCTCCTCCGCAAAGAGCAGAGAGAGGTTGCGGATGGCGTGGTGCTCGAAGACGGCTTCGAGGACGTCAAGAACGTCTGCGGGTTCGACCTCGCATACGAAGATGACCGTGCCGTGTGTGCATTCGCAGTGGTCGACGTCAAGAACCTGGACGTCATCGAGAAGGATGTGGTGGTCAGGGAGATCGACTTCCCCTACATCCCGAGCTATCTGACATACAGGGAGTATCCTGCGATCAGAGCCGCATACGAGAGGGTGAGGAGCGATGTGGACGTCCTTCTGATTGACGGACATGGGTACTCGCATCCGCGAAGGGCGGGGATTGGCTGCCATGTCGGCGTGAAGCTGGGGAAGCCGACGATAGGCGTGGCCAAGAGCCTCCTCGTGGGAAAGACCAGGACCCCCTCCAAAGTGGGCGATTCCGAGCGGGTGCTGCACAATGACGAGACAATCGGATACGCGCTGAGGAGTTCGAGCTCCAAGAAACCGATCTACGTATCGCCGGGCCATCTTGTCTCATTTGAGTCGTCCGTACGGATCGTGAAGAGCCTGTGCAAGACCAGAATCCCAGAGCCGCTGAGGCAGGCGCACCTGGCCGCGACGGCGGGAAAGCGAGGATAAGCATAAGAATCTGGAGGCGATTCTCGCTGTGATGAGAGTCCTCATCTTCGGGGCGGGAGCACTCGGTAGCCTGATAGGAGCACTCCTTTCAAAGCGGAATGAGGTCACCCTCGTTGGAAGGAAGGAGCACATGTCCAGCATCCAAGCGAAAGGGCTCGGGATTTCTGGTCACACTGAGATGCTGGCCAGACCGAGTGCCGTGGAGAGCGTAGAGGATCTCTCGGGCTATGACTACGTTATCCTGACAGTGAAGTCCTACGATACGAGGAGCGCGATGAAGTCGCTGACCGAGCTGCCAGGATCGAGCACGGTCGTGACGATGCAGAACGGCCTCGGCAATCTCGAGACAATCGGGGAATACGCGAACAGCGTCATCGGCGGGACGACGAGTCACGGGGCCACGCTGAGGGGGCCAGGAGACGTTGTTCACGCGGGAACGGGAGACACCGTGGCGGGAATCTACAAGGGCGTTTCAGAGGAGAACCTCGAGTCTCTTGCGGGAGAGCTGACCGCCTGCGGGATGACGACGAACATCACCGAGAACTTGAGCGGAGAGGTCTGGGCGAAGGCGATAGTGAACGCTGGCATCAATCCGCTCACCGCCATCCTCGGAGCAAGGAACGGATATCTTCTGGACAACGCACACGTCACACGGATGCTGGAGAACGCCTGCAAGGAGGCGATCGAGGTGGCGACGACGTGTGAGATCCCGCTCCCTGAGGAGGACCTGGTGGAGAGGACGAAGAGGGTCGCGAGGATGACCGCGCAGAACATGTCGAGCATGCTGCAGGACGTCGTGAGTAAGAGGAGGACGGAGATCGGTTCCATCACGGGGGTATTCGTCAGCCGGGGGGACGACAGAGGCGTTCCGACTCCCCTCAATTCCGCACTGCTGGCAATAGTCAAGGGCATGGAGAACTCGTACGGCGTCTAGCACGTTCTCGACCGCGATAGCTTTATAAGGGGGTATTTAAATACCATCGGATAAGAGAGGCAGTTTTTCCACTGTCTGGGTAGAGGGAGGAATTCTACTGGCAAAAATAAAAATCGAGAATGTTGTTGCATCGACTTCTCTCGGAGAGGAGTTGGACCTGCAGGCGATTGCCCTGGCGCTCACCGGTTCCGAGTACGAGCCCGAGCAGTTCCCGGGTCTAATCTATAGATTGAAGGAGCCCAAGACCGCTACCCTGCTTTTCCGTAGCGGCAAGGTTGTATGCACTGGAGCGAAGAGCCTGGATGACGTTCACAAGGCCATAAGGAAAGTCGCAAAGCAGATCGAGGGCGCTGGAATCAAGGTCAATACGAAGCCAGACGTTACGGTCCAGAACATCGTGGCCTCTTCCGACCTTGAGACGGAGATCAACCTCAACGCCATCGCGATCAGCCTAGGGCTGGAGAAGGTGGAGTATGAACCCGAGCAGTTCCCAGGACTCGTGTACAGGATCGACGACCCGAAGGTCGTGGTTCTTCTTTTCGGATCTGGTAAGCTCGTCTGCACGGGGGCGAAGAAACCGGACGACGTGAAGAGAGCGGTGGAGAAGATAACCGAGGAACTCCAGGCGGCAGGCCTTCTTCACTGACCCAGTGAGATAATGCAGATCTTGGACAATCACTTCCACATCAGGGCAGCTGGCAGAAACGTGGAGGCGGCAAAGGAGTTCGAGCGGGCCGGTGGAACGCATCTGATCATCGCTCATCTTCCCCACAAGGAGCACAGGATTGAGAAGGACCGGGACCATGGACCCGCCTTCGAGCTAACGCTGTCCTTGGCGGAGGGAGTCGGGCGGGGAACGGGGTTGAGTGTCTTCGTCACGGTTGGACCCTACCCGGTGGAGCTGATACGTCTCGTGGAGCACATGCCCCTGCCCGATGCCGTCGAGATAATGAAGAGCGGTATGGAGACGGCCGCCCATCTGGTCGAGGAGAGGAGGACAATCGCCATAGGAGAGATCGGGAGACCGCACTTCCCGGTTGACTCGGAGATCCTGGAAGCCTCGAACGAGATTCTGAGCTATGGGATGAAGCTCGCGGCGGAAGTCGGATGTCCGGCCGTCCTGCACACCGAGAGCGCCACGCCAGAGGTGTTCAGGGAGCTCGCTCTGATGGCGGACGCGTCGGGCTTGGAAAGGGGGAAGGTTGTCAAGCACTTCTCCACCCCCTTTGTGGACACGGATAGGAACTCGGGGCTGTTCCCCTCCATAGTCTCAAGCCGCAGGAACATCGCGGAGGCGATCTCTCAGGGCAACAGGTTCCTGATGGAAACGGACTACCTGGATGACCTCAAGAGACCGGGCGCGGTGCTGGGTCCGGCGACTGTCCCGAAGAGGACCAAGGCCTTCCTCGGGAACGGCACGTTCACTGAAGAGGACGTTCTCAAGATCCACAAGGACAATCCAGAGCTCGTGTACGGTGAGAGGTTCGACTAGTACCTGACCTCGAAGGAGGAGAACTCTCCCTTGTAGTCCTCCCAGTGGATGTCGGCATCGGTCACCTTTCCGTACGGCTGGGAGGTCTTGCACCATTCGATCGCTTCCTCGATTGCCTCCCGAGGCCCTTCGAAAACGGACTCGACTGATCCGTCGGGAAGATTCTTCACCCATCCCACGAGACCGAGCTCTCGGGCCCTGCTCTCCGTGTTTGCCCGGAAGAAAACGCCTTGGACTCTCCCGCGAAAAACCACACGAGCCCTGGCTTCATCGACCAAACCGTCACCCTTCCAGACCCTAATGACTTCCGTTTACTAAAAGCTTTTAACAATGGCAGACCTTACTCCTGAGAGCACGATGAAGGACGTCGACATCAACGAACTCAAGGCAAAGGACATCATGTCAAGCGAGCCGGTCGTGGCCTCCCCAGAGGACAGCCTCTCCGAGGTCCTGGGTAGGATGAAGAAGCACAATGTTCACGAGGTCCCTGTCGTCCAGAAAAAGAAGCTGGTCGGGATCGTCAGCTACAACACGCTAACGAAGAGAAGGAGCCTCCCGATGAGCACGAAGGTCGAGAGGATAATGGTCGCCCCGCCCAGAATCAGGGAGACGGACTCCGTTCCAGAAGTCGCGGAGATGATGATGTCCACAGGATCGAGGGCCATTCCAGTCACGTCGAAGAGGAAGCTTCTCGGGATCATCTCGAGAATCGACCTGATAGAATCCATCCGCGGAATGAAGATGTTGTTGGATGTGGATGTGAGCGGCATCATGTCCCACTCACCGCAGTGCGTGTTGGAGACACATACGCTACACGATGCCCGTGACTTGATGAAGGACTTGGATGAGAGGTCAGTCCCCGTTTGTGAGAGCAGCGGGCATCTCGTCGGTGTTGTTGGAATCAAGGACCTCGCCTACTACTTCGCCCGAGAAAGGGAGAGCGAGACTAGAGGAGAGGTCGTTGGCGAGAAGGAGGCTCTCGAGATCGAGGTGGGCAGCCTGATGAGGACCCCTCCTATCACTGTCCCGCCAGATGCCAGGTTGTCCGAGGCTGTCGACCTGATGGTTGAGAAGGACGTATCCAGCATCCTTGTCGTGGACAATAGGGAGCCTGTGGGTATTGTCACCCAAGTGGACATCATAGAGTTCATCGCCTCATTTGGGAAGGCCGAGGAGGTCTTCGTCCAGATCACGGGGCTTGAGGAAGAACCCGAGATATACGACGCCATGTACGAGCGCATCCAGAAGACGATGGACAAGACAGGCGAGATTCTCACGCCCAAGATTCTGAACATACACGTCGCGCAACACCACTCGAAAGGGGACACGAGAAAGTACACGATGAGGGCAAGACTGGCGACCGACAGGGGGTTGTTCTACGCACGGCACTTCGACTGGAACATACACAAGACACTGGACGGTCTGATGGACCAGATCGAGGATTTCGTCAGAGAGGACAAGGAAAGACGGTTGGATGCGAGGAAGCACTCCCGCAGACTCTGAGGAAAACGCGTTAATAGTCGCGGACGGATTACGTATCGCATGGCAGATATCAAGATATCACTGGATATTGTGAGCGTGATCCTCTTCGTTGTCACAGTGCTCATCGTGATGCTGTTTCTGTACATAGCGACAAGATTGGTGACAAGGGAGGAGGTCCTGACCGCGAGCTATGCGCTCAGGCTTTTCATCACGGCCGTCATGGCTGTCGTCATCGTGCCACTTCTTGCCGGCCTCCTCACGGATGCGGTCATAGGGATCCTCGTCGCCTTTCTGGCGCTGATGATCGTGGTCAGATTCCTAATAATCTCGGAAGCAAGCCTAGGTGACGAGTGGCTGGAATCGTTCATAGTCACATTTCTGATCATCCTGTTTGTGTACATCTTCAACCTGGTGCTTGTGAAGGTCATAGGGATATCGCCCTTCATCGACATCGGTGTTTGATGATGAGCCGCTTCGAGCTGGTGTCGGGGGACATCACGCTGGAGGGAAGAATCACGGACGAGAATCCGCAGACGTCGGAGGTCGTCCTCGACAGCCTGCCAATCGAGGGCGAGGCGATCAGGTGGGGGGACGAGTTCTATTTCGCCACGGCCCTGGAGATTCCGGAGGAGAACGGTCGTCAGGACATCGAGGTCGGAGAGGTCGCCTTCTGGCCCGCTGGAAAGGCGATAGCCGTATTCTTCGGAAGGACCCCGGTCAGCGTCTCGGACAAGCCCAGAGCGTACGAGAACGTGAATGTCTTCGGCAAACTCGAAGGGGACACTGGGTCCCTGGGCAAGGTCCTGAGCGGGAATCGCATCCTCATGCGAGCGGTCTGACCAACGGTCATATGTAGAAAAGCTTATCACTCACGAATCCGATAGGTTAAAGGGGTACTGGGGGAACCGCATGAAGAAAATCGCCACGATGTCGGTGTTCGCGATACTGCTGCTTTCGTCCGCGATTGCAGTGTCGGAACCCGCAACCGAACCGAGTGCGAGACTGGAGGATCCATTGATACCACAGCCTATGCCTGACATGATCAAGATCTGGGAAGCTTACGCCAAAGGATGGGCCCAAATCACATCGGAGCCCGATCCGACGATATTTAGGGTGACCAATTCCGGAAGCTTCAAGGTCAACATAAACGAGATGATAATGCTCTTGAGCCCTCATCCTCTGGAGTCTGGAAACCCTCAGTCGACTCAGGATGGAACTCTGACAAATGGACTTGTGAGTCCTTATTCATACGAGGACTACTACTATGGCCTGAACACCATTCCACCCGGCCCAAATCAGGGCGAGAAGCCGTGGTGGTGCACGGAGGCTAATCAAGTCACACAGTCCGGAGCTACAGTAGTCCTTGGAGGAGAGATAGCGCCTTATGCGATCGAGGACCTCACCAATAATCCAAACCAGCAAACGAATTACGACGTCTGGGACTACCTTGAGGAGAATCCCACGCTCGTTGTGGGCAAAACCCCTCTGTGGAAGAGCGTCGAGGATGCAACAAACCACGACATCGCCATCACGCTTGCCGTCACCAACTTGGCAATCTACGACGGCCCCGGCGCCACGAATCCCCCGCACGCCATAAACTCAGTGATTGAGGACACTATCCCAAGGTACTACTCCTACGTTCCGGGGTCCATCGTTCCGGCACCTGACGCAGTTCTGGACAACCTAGATGGATCGCAGACAATCAGATGGAAGGTCAACGTGCCCGCAGCAGACGTCAGCGGTCACTACAATATCCAAGATCCCACGCCATACAACACTGTCGTGCTGAGCTACACGCTTGTCACTCCCAAGCTGTTCGCTGGAAGGTACTTCCTCCCGCGAGCATATGCGGATGTGGACCACGATGGGTCGGATGACTCTCATTCGGCGAAACCGCTGATCGAGGTGTATAGAGTGAACAAGCCGCCCGCCGCCACCGCGGGAGGTCCGTATGAGGTGGATGAAGGGACGGACATACTCCTGGATGCGAGCGGCAGCTCAGACCCGAACGGCGACGCACTCAAGTACCGGTGGGATCTAAACGATGATGGTGCTTGGGACACGAGTTGGTCCTCTTCTCCCATGATTACGATGATGTGCGGGGACGGCGACTACGAGACGGATGTCACGGTGGAGGCTTCCGACGGCGAGATGAGCGATGTGGACACGACGCACTACCGGTGCCTCAATGTCGCACCGATCATAGACACAATCACTCTGCAACCGTCGATGGTCGATGAAGGGCAATCATTCTCCGTCCACGTGACCTTCTACGACCCTGGATGGCTTGACACGCATACGGCCCTTATTGACTGGAATGACGTTCAGACCAGTGCACCGGCAGTCAGTGAAGAGAACCAGAAACCTGATGCAACGGGCGACTTCGTGGATTCGCATGTCTACGGAGACGACTTCGCCCTCGGAATCCAGATCACGGTCGTGGACGATGACGGGGGCTTGGACATAGTGGATGTGCCTCTGGTGGTGCGGAACGTAGATCCGACGGTTGGTAACTTCGCCTATTCTGTCACGGTGCTCGAGCCCAGGACGCAGGGATACTGGAACCATCAGTGCACCGTGATCGATCCTTACGGCGACCACCCGGGCATTACGGACGACCAGATACTCTTCATAAGCTCGAACTCCGCCCTCTTCGCGTACGTCAGTACGGGGGACGATGTCTGCACGGTGCTCGAATGGGCGTCCGAGGAGGAGATCTACTACCGGGCCCAGGGTCAGCTGATGGCCCTGTGGTTGAACACAGCGTCCGGAAAGCTGAACTTCACGACCCGAGTGAAGCTCCCGGGTCAGAACGAGACGACCCTCGGGGACATCCTTGCGTGGGCGGAAGACGTCCTCCTGAGCTCGACGAACGAGAGCGAGTTGGAGGGTGTGAAGACGGTGGCTGACGAGATCAACAACGGGAATTACATTGCGATTGGCGAGATCCTCCTTTCAGCTGACGTTCACGATCCCGGAAGCGACGACATAGTCGTCTCTGTTGACTGGGGCGATGGATCGAGCTACGCTGACACATACTTCAATGATGGTTTGGCGCCAGACCCGCCGAACAGCCCGTACGGCAGCTACCCGTTCGAAGTTCACATGAGCGCCCGTCACTCCTACTGGTCAGAGGGATCGTACAGCTTGATCATCACGGTCACGGACGATGACGGCGGTGAGACGCTCATAAACGTCACGGTGGACGTTTACGCACCCTAGCCTCGCGGAATGGCCGTTAGGTTTTTAATGCGTGTTGCCAATCCGATTTCGGAAGTTTATGGTCAAGAGGGGAGAGTGGCTCACTCGGAATGGCCTGACCGCCAAGGAGAAGATAATGCTTCATCTGAGGGAGACCCCTCAGCCGAGAGATCTCCTGGATGTGCATGCAGGACTCACGCAGGAGGGCATCGGGAGCTCCACGGGCATCCGTGTCAATCACGTTTCGAGGGCGGTCTCCCAGCTGAAGAATGAGAACCTGGTCACCGAGGCCATGGGAAGAGTGAGAGGACAGCTGAGGAAGCGAAAGGTCTACGGCTACACGGAGGACGGATACAGTCTGGCCGAGCGAGTTAGGGATGAGGTCCTGAAGAAGAAGGTGAAGATACGGAAGGGCGATGACTCCATCACGGAAGTGTCTCTCCGCAACATCGGCAAGCACGTCGGGGTTCGTCACACGCTCACGGAAGTCATCTGCAAGATGGATGACAGCGGCATAGTGGACCTGAAGGACCTAGAGATGAGACCTTCAGAGAGGAGGGAGAGGTTCTTGTCCTTTGCGGAGGGTCTTGTTCTCACAGAACCGTTCTATGGAAGAAAGAAGGAGATGGAGGAGATTGATGGCTGGGCGAAGGCGTCCGAGAACAAGATACTAGCTATCCGCGGAGCTGAGGGGATGGGCAAGTCATCGCTTGCGGCTCGTTTCTATGCCGCGTCCAAGAACCGAACGAACCTGTTCTGGTACTCCTTCAGGCAGTGGGACACGCCCGAGACGCTTCTGGGCGCTCTCTCTTCGTTCCTCGGACAACTGGGAAAACCCGGCTTGGGCGACTATCTTACTGGCGAGGCAAAAGACTTGAGGAGTGCTTTGGGCGCACTCGCAACGAGGCTCAAGGACACACCTGCCATGCTGTTCTTCGATGATATTGCCGAGATGTCCCCTGAACTGGCAACGGTGTTCTACCATGTCCTCGAGGTTGTCGAGAGGAGCTCGGATGCAAGAACGGTAGTGGTCTCCGACAACGGGGACATACCGAAGGAAAGGGAGCTCCTTGCGAGGGGGGCGCTCTACGAGATCGTCCTTGACGGACTTGACAAGGGGAGCTGCAGGAAGCTCCTCACAAGGAAGGTCGAGAAGAAGCAGTTCGAGAGGATTTTCCGATTGACGGAGGGGCATCCGCTGTCGTTCAAACTGATTTCGACAAAGGGCCTGGAAGGGCTCGAGAAGAAGAAGGACTACACGCCTGAGGAGCTCGCCGTGATAAGGTACATGAAGCTCTTCGAGGAGCCCTAGATCACCTGAGAGACCTGGAACCTGTCCTGCTTGTACTCGAGCGTGAAGAACCCTGTGTTGTGGTTCACTCCCCTGAGCTTCACGACCCTAATCCGCCGGTAGACGTCGATATCTCCGACTTTCTCCATGATTACATGAATGACCCCGTCAGCGAGATAGTCCTCGTCGTGGACCTCGCCCATCTGAGGCGATGTCTCTGTGATGACTAGCGTGGTCAGCCCTAGGTCCCTGAGCCACTCGAAGAAGTGGAAGAGCTGAATCCTCCTGTCCTTGAGCTTTGAGATGATCTCGAGGATGGGCAGAGAGTCTATTGCGAGGAGTTCGTACTTCTCAGTCTCTCTCATGTCTTCGAGGATCTTCTTCAGAACCTCCAACCAGGGGCGCTCGGTCTCTCTGCCGAACCTGGGCCTTCCCCTGACCTCGTCGATCCCTTTTCTTATCCTAGACAGGTCCTGTACCCTGAGAGTGTCCGTGACCGTCTTTGGATCCATGTTCAGACGCGACATCTGGAACTCCAAACTCTTCCTGCTCTGTTCGAGCGTGAAGTACATGCCACGAATCTTCTTCTTGGCGGCGTTGTGGAAGAGCATGCTGTACGCCAAGCTCGACTTCATGGTCCCTGGAGGACCCGAGATTAGAATCACATGGCCTTGGGGGATGCCTCCTTCGATCTCCTCATCGAGACCTTTGATGAAGGTTCTGTAGGATTTCATGCCGTCCATCAGCTAATCGTGTGCGGATATTAAACCCTTCACTCTATTAGCTCCAGGTCGCGGGTCAGCAACGCCTGCCTGGATTCCTCCAGCGCGACCAAGTTGAAGGGGATGAGGAGTTTGGACCCGGCCACGGAAATCGTATCCTTCAAGGTCTGAACGAACTTGATGACCTTGGAGAAGTCGTTCTGGACGATGAGGTACTCGAGGCCATCGAGCATCATGATCGTATCCTTGCCCTCTTCCTTCTTGAGAAACCTCTGCGCCTCAAGGACTATCGCGCCCAGGTTCGTGGGGCTTATGTTGGCCCGCCTGGAGTCTCGTGAGAGCCACAGGATCGGGGCATCTGCGACGTCGTATTTTTCGGAGACTTCGTCAGGATACGTTCTCGTGACGCACAGTCCGCTGGCTCCGTCTTTGATAGCATTCGAGAATATGCCGAAGGCCAGGTCGGGTTTCTCCCCCGCGACGAGATAGCTCGTGCCCTTCTTGAGAGTATAGTCAGAGGGCTTTCGGACCTTCTCTTCGAGGGCGGGTTCCTCTTCCTCCTTTCCCCTCCTTCGGACTAGGATGGCGGCAGCGACCACGGTCGCGATGACGATCAAGAGGATCATTAGGAGAAATGGATCGAGAACCTGCTCCCATATGTCTTGAATGGTTTCCGTAGCGAGGAAAACCTCCAGACGGGACATGGACATATTGACGGTCCTCTCGGGCTCCACGACGTCGTATCCATCCTTTCTGATCTTGATCGTTATGTTGTGCTTTGTTGGCGTGTCGGTTCCGTCGAATATCCTGTCAGTGACGGGAATCCATCTGACCCTGCCGCTCGAAGGTGTCCTCGAAGAGAAGACACTGGAGCCATCATCCAGGATCTCCACAAAGGCGTTCCCGATTGGATCCCCGGTGCCCTCGTCTGCAACCTGCACATCCAGGAAGTACTTCACGGTGAGCCGCGAAGCTGGAAGCACCTGGACCTTGCTGTCATTGAGCGTGCAGTTGAGCGCGATCACTGAGCTTCCACCTTCCAACGTGAAGTCGAAGTCCACGGAGTTGAGGATGCTCGTGTTGACTAGGTCTCCCTGCCCGTCGTTCGCCCTGACAGCGTTGTCGTTCATGAGTAGGCTGCTCTCGTTCAAGTAGAAGGTTGATGAGAAGGCATCGACGCCGTACCAGCTATTCTCAATGACAGATGATTCGATGATCGCATGCGACTGGGACTGCAGTCTGATCGCGCTACCGCCGGAGAGCGAGATGTTGATCTGGGAAGCGGAAATAGAGCTGTTGAATGCGTGGATTCCGAATGATGTCGAATTGAAGATGGTGTCTCCGTGTAGCGTGGCGCTGGAGTCGATCAGGGCCAAACCCATCATGACGTTGGAGAATGTATTGAACCTCATCTCGATGTCCGAAGCCGATGCGGATATCCCTCTGCCAACGTTGTCGAACGAGTTGAACTCAGCATTCGCAGTGGCGTTATCGAACTGGATGGCCGCTATGCTCGTATTCTCGAACGAGCTTCTCTCGATGGTTGGGCTTGCAGAGGTTATCAGCATGCCGATTGATGCGAAGCTCACGCGGGAGTGGGTGAGGCTACTGGAGGTTCCGCTGGAGGGGTTCACGATGATGCCATCCCAGTAACCCCTTGGCGGGAAGAAGCCGAATGCGGTGAAGTTCACGAAAGAATCCAGAGATCCATCGGAGACCAGCGCGCCGTCCACGGTCATGTGAGTGTCTTCGCAGAACCTCACGGTGACGCCCGCTTCAATCGTGAGCGTCAATCCCGCCTCGATTGTGATGTTCTCACAGACACCGTACGGCTCTCCAGCCAAGTCCCAGACCTCATCCACGACGACACTGAAATTGTGCCAGGTCCTCACCCTCGTGGGAAAGACCTGGAAACTGACGAACTTCGAGACAGGGTCGTCTCCCGTGTAGTTGGCGTACACGATAAAGGAATCGCCTTCGATGTCGGATTGCCAAGTGTCAAATGCAACGCCTGTGGAATTAGGGATGACAGCCGTCTCCAACACAATCGCACCCAACGGATCGATCCATGTGAAGTTAACCGGCTTGAGGATGCTCACATTGCCCGCGTAATCAAGCAAGGCGGTTGCGACAACAACCTCCGTGAGTTCGAAATAAGGGGCATTCAGCCCTAGAATCATGTCCGTCACAATGACGACGTCCCCCGCGCTCTGAACCTCAAAGTATGTAATATTGGACTGATCTGGCTGATCCACATACGTAGCATTGACAGTCCAATTGCCAACCATGTCTACAACCAACGAGTTAGTGGCATTTCCATCGACGACTGCCGAATCTAACCCTACAGCCGCTATGCTCAAGTCTGGTCTATACCAAGTGAAGCTTACATTATCAAGGTCGAACTTGTTCCCATTGTATTCCAGCACTGCTGTTGCGGTGGCGACAGACTCGTTGACGAATGTGGAACGATCCATGGACACTGTGACGTTTGTCACATCCACCGCCGCTGACACATTCACGGCATGATTGGAAAGGATGAAGAGGACCGTCAGGACTAGAAGTGCTCTGTATCTCATGCCCACACTTGGCTAATGATTGGCTAGGCTGAATATATTACTTTCGCATTGCCGGAAGGGCGAGGCTGGGCTTCTATGCCGCAATCCAGATTTCAACCGCGTGGTACGTGGCCTGGTATGTGGTATCATTCAGGATGGTTTCCAGTCCGCATTTATATACCTCCCAGGTCAATTCGTGAACTACATAAACTTCCAAAAAAGGGGGAGGCCGCCCAACGAGGCGTCGAGGAGGGGCGTCTTTTTGCCCACACGCGCGCTCCAACTCGGCGCGGACACGGCCTCTTGGGGTTTGGAGGAAGGTGGAAAAATGCGAGAGTACGCGAAGAGAACTCTAGCTCTAGCCTGCGCTTCTATGATGATTGTATCCCTGCTCCCGGCAGCTCTTGCGGGCGGTGGTGCCCACATCTGGCTGAACGCTGATCCTGGAGAGAGAGCGAAAGGTGGAGGATGGAAAGCTGGTGGATGGGTCACCCATTGTGATTTTGGCCCAGACGTTGTGTGCACATTTGAGATGATTGTCGAGAACAGAGGAAATGATGATCTCACCGACCTGAGAATCGCCATTGCCATTCACAACTGGACGACATCGGACGACTTTGTGAGCATCGACATTGAGGGTGAAACCTCATACCTCCCTGACTTCGGGAACACGGAGTTCAATCCGTTTGATGAGGACTGGGGAGGGAAGCATCATGTATACTCAGGAGACGAAGCAATCTGGGACATATACTTCTACGAGCCTGAGGTACTTCCTGGCAAGACCACGGTAAGACTCGACACGACAGTAACGCTGGGCCCGGACCCGGATGATTACTTCGAGATCCACTTCGACGCGTTCGACCCGATTGCCGACTACAAGACCCCGAACGGTCATGATCTGACATTCATTTCCTCGGCAATGATACCCGAGGATGAGGAGCCGCCAATACCGGATATCGTCATAACCCCTGAGACAATCTACGAGGGCGATCTGGTCACTCTTGACGGGTCCGGTTCGTCCGACCCTGACGGCACGATAGTCAGCTACGAATGGGACCTTGACGTGTTTGTCGACAGTGATGGTGATGGCATCTATGACAATGATGTCGATGCGACTGGCCCGATCGTGACATTCATCTGGTACGATGACTACTACACCGAAGTGAAACTCACCGTGACGGATGATGATGGCCTGACAGGGACGGCCTTTGGCTACGTGGAGGTACTGAATGTGGACCCGACCCCGACGATAGAAGGGGCGTACATCGAGGTCACGCTCTTCTTGAGAGTCGCTGGAGAGAAGTGGCACAACGTGGAGCTAACTCTCTACGAGAACTACGACAAGGAGACCGGCCAGTACGATGACATAGCCGCCTACATCGAGGTAGAGAGGTGGCCTGGGGACCCGTCGCTCAATCCGAGCTCTGGGGATCAGGGCATCACGATCCGCCTAGATGCGGCTGACTCCGTCAACTACACTGCGGTGGTCACATACGATCCGTACGAGGACCTCGCCGACGCGATAATGGGCGATCAGCCCATCAACGGACAGCTGTGGGGAGCCAATCCCATCTGGATAATCCTGGACTACGCGGAGGGTGGACAGTGCAAAATCCACCACACCTTCAACGTGCAGCAGTCCATCGAGCGGGACAGCGAGCACTTCATTCACGTGGAGCCCTGGATTGTCGACATAAACATCGGGGCACTCGTGGGTGCGCCTTTGACCTTCGTCGGGTCAGCAACGGACCCGGGTAGCGATGACCTGACATTCACGTGGGATTGGGGAGACGGCAGCAACGTCACGACCACGACCTACTACTACGATCCCTCCAGAGTGCCGCCTAACGATCCAGATCCGAGCCCGTACGAGCCCTACTTCGGAGGAACTACTCCGCCACTCAGTGTCCAGGACACTCAGACTCATATCTACAGCTCACCTGGAACTTACGTCGTGACCCTCACTGTAACCGATGATGATGGGGGAACGACAACCGTAACGACCACGCTTACGGTCGGGGAAGGAAATATCTGTCCCAAGGGGGGAGGAGGGGGAGGCAGAGGCGCCAACCAGGGGGAGTTGGCCCTGCTTCAGATCACAGCTTGGGAATACAACATCGACAGCGGGACTGTAGGTTCCGATGATGTTGTTACCTTCCCCGACGGCACTTCGATGACGGCCTCGGAAGCGCTAGACCATCTGATGGACCTGTACGATAATGGCGAGTACGCGACTGCGACGGAGATAGCTGACCACCTGAACAACGAGTACGGGTACAGCATTGGCTACTGGGGACTCGTTCCAGGGCGAAAGTAGGCCTGACCTCTAGCTGTTAGTGGCCATTCAGGAAACGAATATATAGTGCAATCCATGGTCTTGGTCACATGAAGAACCGCGTTGCCATCACCATCATGGCAATCCTCGTTACAAGTACGCTCGCCGGCGTGAACGTGAGAGCAGCTGTTACTGTGAACGACGTCGTGACCGTCGTCTCAGATTATGTGAACGAATCCAAGGTCGTGGCGGGTGCGCTGCTGAACTTCACGGGATCCCCGCCAGATGCGCTCTTGGATGTGGATTTCCAGTGGTACGACCCTGGCGGTTCGCTCGTCTATACAGTGGCATCCGATCCTGACGATGGCGGACTCGCAAGAAGCAATTACACCGTTAACCAGACGGGGACATGGTGGGTCAACGCGAGCTATACGCAACCTCCTGATGTGTTCTACCACAATGTGTCCTTCGAGGTCGTTGACGACCACTGGAACTCTTCCGCGAGGGTCATCAAGCGGGATTTGGTCGTCGGTGCTAACGCGACGCTCACCATCGATCCGGGAGCGACTATCGCGTTTGACAATGGAACCAGGCTCTCTGTTGCAGGAACCTTGGTTGCTCAGGGCTCGTGGAACCAGATGATAGCCTTCACCTCGAACTCCTCGGCGCCCCAGAAGGGGGACTGGGAAGGCGTGTACTTCGACACGGGCAGTGAATCGTCAGCATTCAACTACGCGAGGATCGAGTACACGGAAAACGGTGCATACATCCGGAACACGAACGTTACAATCCAGAACAGCACTTTCATGAACAACACTCACGGGATACGACTGGAAGCCTCAACTTCGCTTGTCTACAACAACACGCTGGAGAACAACACATATGGACTGCGGTCCTTTGCTTCGCAGCCCGTCCTGATCTCGAACACCGCCATCAACAACGTAGCTGGATACTACTCCTATGGCAGCGGCCTCTTGATCAGCAGGATGAATGTCGCCCGGGGAAACGAGCAGGTGGGCTTCCACCTGGATTTCACCAATGTTCAGTCCCAAGGTGATGTCTCGGAAGGCAGCATTGTTGGCCTGAGACTCGGAGTTTCGTCTGGCACCATCGAAGGTGCAAACATATCGGGTGTGGATGATGGCGTGTACGCCTACGAAGGTGACGCGACTTTCTACAACTCGACGATTAGTGGGGGGTTGAGGGACTTCTTCCTCGAGTCGGGTTCTGCTCTGGTCGTGGTCAACTCCACTTTTGGCGGGAAGGTCTCCGCGGGATCTGGTTGTCCAGTCTGTCATCTTCTCGTTAGGAACTACTTGACCGTCCACACCATCGAGCACCAGACGTCGGATCCAGTCGAGAATGTCACCGTTGAGATTACAGACAACGGTGTATCCGTTTTCTCCAACGTCACCGACGTCCAGGGATACTTGCAAGACATCACGGTTGCCCACGAGACCTACGAAGACGGTGTGAGAGTGCACAATACCACGATGGTGACGGTTACTCACCCCACTCTGTTCTTCGCGTACCACAACAGGAGCGTCGACATGAGCCTCTCACATACGGAGGTCTTTGAGGGAGATACCCTGGACACTGACGGAGACGGTGAGCCAGACTTCAGCGATCTGGATGATGACGGTGATGGGTTGTCCGATGAGATGGAGAATGGACTCGGGACGAATCCGCTGTCCAACGACACCGATGAGGACACTATGCCCGACGGCTGGGAGCACTCGAATTCTCTTGATCCCTTGGATCCCTCCGATGCCGATGAAGATCTGGATGGGGATGGATTCTCCAACCTCGTCGAGTATCAGAACGAGACCGACCCCGACGATCCGCACAGCCATCCGCCCGTGGAAGATGAAGGAGATGACAAGTGGTTCGACTACGTCCTGTATGCGGCGATAGCGCTCATGGTGGTTGCGGCCCTCGTGGTTGTGCTCCTGCTCGTCAGGCGCAGGAAGAAGGAAGAACCACCGGTCGAGTAGTTATAGCCGGGAATGCGTTGGTGGGTCGTGCTTGTCAGAGTGATCAGGCCCCACGGCGAGACATTCGATTACGAACAGGAACTGGTCGAGGACCGAGGGGACCTTGTCATAACGCGGTTCGACTTCGTCGATTTCAGAAGGCCGTTGATCATACACGGTCAGGAAGTCGTGGCAGAGGGCTATCGTGCCCTGTTGTTCGAGTTCTTCCACCCTCCACTTGAGATCATCGTAGTCACAGACAAGGATGGGAACCTCACGGGCTACTTCTGCAACGTGAACACTGAGCCTTCTCGCGTCGAGGGAGGGTATGAGATCGTCGATCTGTACCTCGACGTGTTTGTCCTGCCTGACATGCGGTACGAGGTTCTTGATGAGGACGAGTTTCAAGAGGCTATCGAGAAGGGTTGGATAACTGAGGAGCAGGTGTCGCTGGCAAGGGAGACCGTCGCCCGAGTAATCAAGGATGTCGAGACGGGGCGCTTCCCGCCAAGAATCGTGCAGGAGTTCCGGGCCTAGATCTCGATGAAATCGCGGTCGGCCGTCGTAAGAGACTCGCAGCCACCCTTCGTTACGACGATATCGTCTTCGATCCTAACGCCACCATATCCGCGAACGTATATCCCTGGTTCGACTGTGAAGACCATGCCCTTCTCGAGCTTGAAGTCCGAGAACGGACCAAGACCCATCCCATCATGGACAGACAGCCCGATGCTGTGACCGAGCCCGTGGGTGAACTTGCCTCTGAATCTCGTCTTGTCTATCATCCTCGCCGCTGCGTTGTGCACCGTTGACGCCTTCACACCTGGCCGTATTCTCCTCATGGCGCTTCTCTGGGTCTTCAGGACGATCTCGTACATCTCCTTCTGCTTCTTCTTCGCCTTTCCCAGGACGTAGGTCCTGGTCAGATCCGAGACGTATTTCTTGTAGCGGGCGCCGAAATCGAAGAGGACGAAGTCCCGCTTCTGAAGCGTCCTGTCCGCCGCCGTGTAGTGCGCCTCCGCCGAGTTCGGCCCCGAGGCGGGTATAGTCTCGAACGCGGGTTCAGACGCTCCCTTCTTCTGCATCAGGAAGTTTATCCTCGCCGAAAGTTCGTACTCCTTCACTCCGACGTCTATGTAGGGAATAATCTCCTTGGCGACCTCGGATGAGATCTTGCACGCCCTCCTTATTGTCGCGATCTCCTTCCTGTCCTTCACGACCCTGGCTTTCATCACGGCTTCGGATACGTCAATGAGCTCCGCTTTGGGGGCGAGCTTCTTGAGAAGCAGGTAGTTCCGATACGTGAGCTCTGGCGGGTTCACTCCGATTCTCTTGCAGCCTCGAAGCGAGGACTTGAACATCTTCTCCCTCTCCTGGATGCTCTTGAATATCCTCACTGGGAAATCCGCCCTTCTCGCACTCTCCTGCTCAAGGAGCGATGTCACCAATCTCAGCGATTTGTCTGGATAAGTGAAAACGGCGCTGCCCTCGAAGAGGCCTGATGTGAACCCAGTAACATAGAAGAACGTCATGTCGTGCAACGGCTCGGTTCCGTTCATGAACACAATGCAGTCGATGCCCTTCCCGGCATTTCGGAATATCTTCCCCACTCTCGATTTCATCATAGTCGGTAATATCTCATAGCCTAAATCATATTTGCTAGTAAGTGTTCATCCCTAGCTGACGATGGCAAGAAGAAGAAAGAAGGGTCTCGAGCGGAGAATCGCGCGGGAGAGGATTCTGATCCTGTTCCAGCAGGCCGAGAAGGAGTCCCTCCGGGGCAACTTGAGGAGGTCGAACAGGTACGTCCAGCTGGCCAGGCGCATCGGCATGAGGTACAACACGCCCTTCCCTTCGGCCCTGAAGAGAAGGTTCTGCCGGAAATGTGGCTCCTTCCTGCTCCCGTCCGAGAACAGCAGGGTGCGGCTCCGGAGTTCAAGGATAACGATAACGTGCGGAGAATGTGGCCATATAATGAGGATGCCCTATCTGAGAGAGAAGTCTAGTAGGCGGTAGTCATATCGATTTTTCCCGCCCGCCTGGCGAGGTAGTCGCCCAGTCTGAAAATGAGTATTGACAGGAAGTAGAAGAATAGGGCTGAAACCGCCAGCAGCGCAACCAGCCAGAAGTTCTCGATGCCCTGGAGCCCTGTGCCTTCCAGCTGCTGTGCGGGGAGCAGGGCCTTTCTCATCGCTTCCAGCCAGTATGTCACTGGAATGGCATATCCGAGGGATTGGCCCCACGCGGGGAGTTGAGTTATGGGGAAAACGACGCCGCAGAAGACGTAGAATAGACCCGCGATGCCTTCGTTGATTCCCCCACTGTGCTTGGCGGTCAGGAAGGTTATCCCCGCCAGAGCGATACCGATAGAGACCAAACATGCCATGCCCACAGTCAAGCAGAGGATAAGAAGGCCCCAGTCCATCGTGAACGCGTCCACGGGAATGCCCAGGACAAAGACACCGAAGAGCAGTGTGACCACGACAGCTATCGTCGCGATGAGAATCTTGCTTCCCGCTCGACCTATGATGTAGTAGTAGAAGCTGATCGGTGAAATGTATATCAACTTCAGAGTCTGGAAGTGCTCCCTGTCCTCGTGGATGACCCAGGTCACACCGAAGAGCACCTGCCCTACATAGATGAAGAAAGCGTTGCCCAGGAATATGAAAGCGAATGCATCTCTTTGAGCAGCGACCCCGCCGAGTATGACGATGTACATGAAGACAAGGATCAAGGCACCAGAGACAGGCTTCGCTACAGAGTAAACCAAGAACAGGAACGGATCGGTCCAGTTGGCTTCCATCTGCCAGCCGAGCCATCCGGCCCCAAGAAGGGTCCTGAGGTTCTCCTTCATTGCCATCTCATCGTCAACCTCCCGGTCTTTCGGCCCAAGTTCTCCATGAAGCGGAGAGAGTGTCTAGCAAGGAAAAGGAAGAGAACGGACAGAACCGCAAGTGCGACCAGCTCCACTTCCACAGGAAGGAAGCCGTGGATGTCGGCGGTTTCGGTGAACATGAGCTGCCTGAGAGCGTCAAGCCCGAGTGTGATGGGAATGATGGATGCGGACAACGCGACAATGGATCCCAGGTACCTCACAGGGAAGTAGAACCCCGAGACGAGGTAGATGGGCTCGGTGAGAAGACTGGACATGTGCCAAGCTTCTCTTCCGTAGATCATGTAGAGCGATGCGAAGAGCATCCCCATCCCGTACAGAGCTATCAGAGTGAGGAGGAACACGAGAACCAAGTATATCGGCGGGCCGAGGGAGAAGGTCACTCCGAATATGAGCACACCTATGACTATCGTGGAGACCGCCCGCACGGTAGTGTAGAACATCCCGCCGACCGCCATGCCTCCGAGAACCGCCATCCTCGACATCGGAGCGATCATATAGAGCTGAAGGTTGCCTATCTCCTTCTCCCAGTAGAACTGAGCTGCCATGCTCCACAGGACGTTCATCCAGTAGGCTGTCATAGCACCTCCGAGGATGACATAGCCGACGAACTGACCGATGTATTCCTTCTGTGGCCCTTGAGCAAGGCTGCCGAGATATTGATAGACGAAGACGTAAGCAGCGACGGTGAGCAGTGGCAGGATCGTATCGAAGAATATCCAGCTGAGTTCCCGGGTGCCTCCAACTACCCTTGGGTACGCTCGGCCCTTCAGGGCCCTCAGGTTGAGCAGCACGTAGTCCTTCATGCCAGCCCCCTGCCCACGAGAGAGACGAAAACATCCTCGAGCGTGGGCTCTCTCTTTTCAAGCGAGTGGATTTTGGCGCCCTGTTCCACGATCCTGGAGACGATGTCGGCAACCGCGGATTCGTCCTGTACTATGAAGGTGAGCAACGTCCTGTTCATCTGACCGTCGTGCTTGTAGGTGAAGTTCTGGATGCCTTCGATTCCTTTGAGCTTGTCAGGATCCCTAAGGTAATCCGTCTCGAACGAGAGTGATGAGGCCTTGCTGACCGTCTTCTTCAGATTCCGAGGCGTGTCGCACGCCACTATTCCGCCCTCGTCTATGATCGCTAGCCTGTCGCAGAGCTCATCCGCCTCCATCATGTAATGGGTCGTGAGGAGAACCGTCCTTCCGCTCACCTCCCTCACCCAGTTGCTGATGAACTTCCTGATTATCCGACTCGCGTTCACATCAAGCCCTAGAGTGGGCTCATCGAGGAAGATTATGCTCGGGTCCGTCATGAATCCCCTAATTACGTTCGCCTTCTGCCTCTCGCCCGTCGAGAGCGTCCTGACCTTCGCGTTCCTCTTGTCCCAGATCCCGAAGGCCTCCAACATCTCATCTATCCGTTTCTTGGCCTCCTTGGAGGGGATTCCGTAGAACTGGGAGAACATCCACAGGTTCTCACGGGTCGTGAGCAGTCCGTAGCCAGATGTTTCCCCGCCAGAGACCATGTTGATGATCCTTCTAATCGGATACGGGTCCTTCTCAACGTCGTTCCCGGCGACATATGCCTTTCCAGAAGTGGGAAGAAGAAGCGTGCAGAGGATCTTTATCAGTGTTGTTTTTCCTGCGCCGTTGGGACCTAGGAGACCGAAGAGCTCGCCCTCTTTGATGCGCAGGTTCACGTCCTTCAGCGCTGTGACGTCCGGCTCCGCTCCCTTGCTCCCGCTACGCCTCCTCCTCCTCCGCTTCTTCACGCGGAAGATCCTCGTCAGATCCTTCGTCTCGACAGCGTAGTTCATCTCTCGCCACCACGTTGAGATGCCCACCTCGTTCATACTTCGGGGGCTATAAGCCTAACGGCAGGGGGTTGATGAAGGTAGGACGCTTGCCATGGGGTCTTCCCCGGCAAGCCAAAAAAAACTTGCCAGGAATCAGGCCTCGTAGTGCTTCCTGAATGTTGTGAGGTATCCCGCGATTCTGTTTCTCAATTTTAACGTGGTCACGTCCGTCAACTCCTGGACTTTCTTCTTGTTGTGCTCGAAGTCATCGGTGAACTCTTCCGGATATCTCTTGATGAGTTCCACGGCAATCCTCTTGATGTACGTCGGTCTTATGTTACCCAAGCGTTTCACTCCAAGGTGATTTCATCTCGGCGTTCGACTTTCAATGTGGCCATCACTAATAAATGTTGCCCTGACTGTTCTGCCTTCGGTGTCACTTCCAGGAACGTCGAGGAATCCGGGATTCTCTCTAGTTCGATCCCTCAGAGGCCATTCCATACAGGTTCTCACTGCGGAAGATTCAAATACAGAATCTGTTTACGCCACTTCTGAAAGGGGACAGAAGATGGAAGAATCGCTCTGTAATGTCGAGTTCCTCAAGGACGCATCCACGTATCTGGCCCGTGTTCAAAGCGAGCTGGGAGGAGTGAGAGAGTACAGGAGTCCCACTTTCGAAGAGGTTTTGGAGCAGGTCATAATCGACTTGCAGGAAGAGTTCGAGGGCGCGGTCTAGACGAGCTTCCCGTCCTTCATAATCGTTTCTTCAGAGTCGTCAGGATGAATCGCGGTTATCGTCGGGTACCAGACCAGCCCGTCGAGATGTGTGAAAGACTTCACGTCCTCGTCGTAGTTGGATCCGATGGCAATGTGGCACGTCCCGTAGACCTTCTCGTCCTCCAGCATGTTGCCAACGATCTCGGCCTTCTTGTTCAGCCCTATCCCGAGCTCGCCGAGACACCTGGCTCCTTTGACGTATTCCTCAGATTTCTCTTTCGTCATAGAACCCTTTTCCGCCATCTCGAGTGCGGTCTCCTTGCTTATGTTCAGCGTGTTCTCCAAGGCCGTGGCCTCGGTCCCGCCCTTGATCTTCGTGACCGAGTTGCTCTCGACCTTCACCTTGATTGGATCGCGGATTATGATCACGCCCTTGTGGGCGGATATGCTTCCGTCGTAGACGATGGTTCCTTCTGAGGACTCCAGCTCGGGTGATATGTAGACCTCGCCTGCGGGGAGGTTCCCGCCCGTGCCTGGCTTCGTGAAGTCTCCGTCATCCAAGTGGGTAGTCCTGCCCTTCAGTCCGATCCTCACGTCCGTTCCGGCCTTGGCGGTAATGTGAACGGCATCGGCCTTGTCCAGGATTCCCTTCAACTTCCGGGCGTTGCTCCTGAGCTCCCCGTAATCTATCGGAACCGTCTCGATGAACATCTTGGCTGTGATGCTAGGGGACCAGAACGACCTCAGCTTCTTCGTCTTCCAGAGGTACGTGAAGATGTGATCGAACTCCTTCCCGCCCTCGCTGATGGGGTCCTTCAACCTGAACCTGTCCTTTCCGAGTTTGTGGCGGCTAATCGATATGAAAACGTCTGGATTCGATTCGATCGCTCTAATCACGGCGTCCTCGGCGAAATCCACCTGCGTCTTGGGCTCCTGAAAGACCAGCGACGTCTTCCCGCCAGAGTCGACCGACGCGTTGAAGACCACTTCGGATATCCTCCGAACATCGTCATCTGGATTCGAGACGATGAGAACGTTCTCCCCCTCCTTCACAGCTATGACGTCCTCAATCGCCACTTTCGCGGCCCGCTTGAGGTCTTCGTCGTAGGCGATGGATTCCATGAATTTCGACATCAGACTCCTCCCTGGTCACAGGACCTGAAAGAGAAAAGGATCCGAGAATAAGAACTTGGCGGGAGCCGCGGAAGGCTCAGTCTGAGACCCTGCCCTTCCGCTCGAACTGCTTCTCATAGAGATTCTTGAGCGTGGAGAACGTATCCACGTCCTCAGGAGACTTGTCCTCTCTGATGCGCTTTATCCTCGCGAAGCGGAGGGCGAATCCCGAGTTGTAGTGAGGGCTCTTCTGGATCTCGTTGTATGCTACCTCGACAACGGTCTCGGGGCGGACAAGGACCGTATGTCCCTCTTCAGATGTCTTCAGCGAAAGGAGGCGGTCCGTCATCCACTGGAACTCCTCGTCCGTCAGCCCCTTGAACGTCTTCCCGATCATCTCGAACCCGCCCGTCTCCTCATTCCTCACGGCGAGATGGTAGTTGCTCAGCCAGCCCTCCCTTCGTCCGTAGCCCCACTCGGCTGCAACTATGACGAGGTCGAGCATCTCCGCGGGCTTGACCTTGAACCACCTCTTGCCCCTGTGACCAGGGCGATAGGGGCTGTCCAGGGCCTTTGCCATCAGGCCTTCATGTCCCGCCTCAAGCGCCCTTTCCAGGAACTCGGCGGCTTCCCTGGGCTTAGATGAAACGATGCGTTCCGCAAGATAGTCTGGCGCGAGTTCGGACAGCTTACGCCACCTCGATTCATATGGCTCGTCAATCAACATCTCCCCATCGACATACAGAACGTCGAAGAGGTAGAGCTTGAGCGGCATCTGCTTCCTCATTTCATCCACATCGTGCACCCGCCTGAACCTCCTCATCAGGTCCTGGAATGGCAGCGGCTTCCCTTCGCTGTCCACGGCGACGACCTCACCGTCCAAGAGGAACTCCTTCGCGGGGAGGTCGAGAGCGATCTCCCGCACCTCAGGGAGCGATGCCGTCACGTCCGTTAGTCGGCGGGTGAATATTCCGACCTCGTCCCCCTTGCGGTGTATCTGGATTCTTGCACCGTCGTACTTGAACTCCAGCGCGGTTCCCGCCGAATGCTCCTCGAAGACGCCCTCGAGGTTCTCCGCCAACTCACCGAGCATGGGCTTGACGGGTTTCAGGAGGCTCAGTCCGAACCTCTCGAGTCCCGAGGGGCCCGCGGTGAGCGCGACCTGAGCTACGCTACCGATGTCACCGCTCAACATATGAGCCCGCCTGACGAGGTTGACGTCCGCGCAGGATGCGTCGGCGATCGCCTCGAGCATGATGCCCTCACTCACGCCGTGCCTCATCTCTTGGAACAGCTCCCTCAGGATCATCTCCCGCTCGTCGTCACTTGCCCGACCGAGCAGGGCCTTCATCAGGTTCGTCCTTCGGCTAATGGAGTCCCTGCCAGAGACCTTGGCAATCTCATCGAACGACCTCTGGACATCCAGAATGCTGAGAGGCTTCTCGAAAAGTGTGGCCTGCTTCCCCGGACCGAGGGCCTTCCTGACGGTCCTCCATCCTACATGAAGGGCTTTTGACTCCGTCTCCGGAAAGATCCTGCCTATGACTAGCAGTACCGCAGGAGAGATCTCATCGGGGTTGACTCCCTGGAGGAACTGCCCCAAGACCCTCCTCTTCTCCAACCTCTTGGTCGTGGACTCAAGAGCCTTGCACACCTGAACGAGCTCGGAGAAAGGGGTCTCCATCGGTCTTGATACGGCTTGTGGGTTTAAAAACAGTAACCTCGAAACAGGAGGGGAATCGAGAGCGGGAATCTACTTCTGGCAGAGGGGATGCTCCTCAAGAAACCTCGACATCGCTCGCGAGAAGGCCTTCTCGCTGTGGCCTAGATGAGCCGCGTGGCCCGCCCCCTCGAGAACGATGAGTTCTGATCCCTCCACCAGCTCGTGCATCTTCTCGAACTCCCAGATGCGGATGTGCTCGTCTCCGTCGCCTATCAGGAAAACGACAGGACAGCGGACCTCACCGAGCCTGTTGTCGTAGAAGTCGTCCGTCGAGCGATTGAACGCCAGCCACCGCTCAGCCCAGATCCGCAGAAGCGTCTTCCAGTACGGGTCGCCGTGCAGTCTCAAGAAAGACCTTGTCTCTCGCTCGGTCAGATCGTCCGGTCTCAGGAATCTCTCGAACAGGGCATTCGTCTCCTTGACCGGACAGTAATGCCCTGCCTCCGCCACGATGGCCGAAACGAGGTCGGGTCGCCTGAGAGCGAGGTTGAGGGCAATGACCGTGCCATCGCTCCATCCCCAGAAGGTGGTCTTCTCGACCCCCAGCATGTCCATGAACTCGATAAGATCGTCCACCTGCTTCAGGAAGAACGGCTCGGGGAAACTCTCGACGTGTGTCGACCTTCCATAGCCGATCCTGTCCGGGAGAATGAACCTGTACCTGGCGGACATGAGCGGGATGTACTTCCTGAAGTCCCCCATGCCCGTCCCGAGACCTGCGTGCAGAGCGATCAGTGGATGGCCCTCCCCGTGCGCTGTGTAGTAGATGTCCCCGGAGCTGATTCGGATGAGAGGCATCAGGTCCCCTCGAGGAAATCGACAACGCTCCGGACGAAATCGTCATTCTCCTCGATGAGGGGCCAGTGCCCGCTGTCCTCGAACACCATCAGCTTCGATTCCGGGATCGCGTCGTCCATTACCTGGGAGAACTTAGGCGGGCAAATGGAATCGTGCCTACCCGCCAGAATCAGAACGGGACAAGATATCTTCGGGAGATCGTCGAGGACGTCGTACTTCCGCAGGTCAACTTGCTGATGATATCTAAGGTGGTCGGGGGACATCTTGGAGGCCGAGAGGAGCTCCTCGAACTCCCCTCTGAAGGGTTCGTAGTCCTTGAAGTAAACGGAGAACATGAGGATGAGGTTCCGTCTCATCAGCTCTTCCTTCGTCATCTTCTCGTTCCCGGGGCTCGCCATCTCCTTGTGGATGCTGGCAATCCTCTTGTCCGTCCTGAGGAGGTCGTCGAACTCCGCCTCGTACCGAGTGTCCGCCGCGGTTGCGATCAGAACGAGGGCACTGACGTTCTCCGGCCTTCTGATGGCATACTTGAGTGCGGAGAACCCGCCCGCCGAATGGCCCATGACCGCAATCTTCTCGAATCCCAGGTGCTTCCTCAGCCGTTCCATGTCCGACACGGTGGAATCCATGGAGAAGTCGGATGGTGACGTGATCTTGGATGACTCGCCGATCCCCCTTGGGTTGAGGTACACCATCGTGAGCTTCTTCTCCAGGCCCGTGAGGTAGTGGGCCCACAGCGTGTAGTCGATTCCCCAGCCGATAGGAGCGAGAAGGCACGGAGGTCCGCTGCCTCTGACCTCGTACTCGATTGCCCGATCATGAATCCTCGCCACGCTGGAACCCATCAAGTCACCTTTCTAGCGGGAGGAGAGATGAACCTCCCCTGAATGAATCTTTTTATATTCGGCATTTCTTATCTTTGTGTGCCAATGTCCAGGATATCCAGGAACCACTACTACATGAACATCGCTGTGGACGTCTCCAAGAGAAGCACATGCACGCGCCACAAGATCGGCGCGATAGTTGTGACCGGGGACGAGATAGAGAGCAGCGGGTACAACGGGAACCCGAGGGGGCTCCCACACTGTGATGAGGTCGGCTGCATAAGGGACCAGGAGAACATACCCTCTGGACAGAGGATGGAGGTCTGCACTGGCGTCCACGCGGAGATGAACGCCCTCCTTCAGGCGGGAAAGGGCGCGAAGGGCGGGACGCTGTATTCCACGATTGTCCCGTGCAATACTTGCGCCAAGATGATCATCAACGCGGGAATCAAGCGGGTCGTCTACCTGGAGGACTACCCTGAGAGCATGGGGAGGGATTTGCTCACGCAGGCGGGAGTGGAGGTTGACAGGGTCGAGCTTCCAGATGACTAGCTCTGGTGGGCCTTTTTTCTCATAATCAGTTATGCTTAGGGAGAACGTGAGGGCCGCGATATCCAAGAGCTCCTCTTCTCGACTATGAAGTCCAGCCTGTCCACTGCAACGAGGTCACCATATCTCCGGACAAGGCCTCTTGCTTCGACGACGTAGTCCGCCATCCCGCCATAAATAGGTGATTTCTAATTAAAGTCTAATCCATGATAGGGGAACACAGATTTCTTCACATCCCCAACGAGCGCCCGCACGTCCGCAGCGACCTCTGTCTCCTCCAGCTCATCGTGGAGTTTGTCTGAAGGAATCTCTCCGGCCAGCTTCTTGCACTGTGACTTCCAGCCTTCGGGGACCTCGTCAGGGAGCTCTATCTCGGCCATCTTACTGAAGACTATCGTCCATATCCTGGGCACTACGGCCGGGTCGTAGCCTCCACCTCCCACTCCGACCCACTTGCCATCGCAGATCTCGTGGGCGAGGTCATGGATGGTTCCCGCAATCCATTCGTACGTCCTCGTGCCAATCATGAGATGCGTCAAGGGATCCGACTGATGGGCGTCAGTTCCCAACTGGGTGAGTATCAGATCGGGTTTGAAGGATTCCAGGAGAGGCGGGACAATCTCATTGAAGGCGAAGATGTAGGACGAGTCCCTCGTGTAGGTTGGGAGCGGGACGTTCACGGAGAACCCCTTGCCGTCGCCAGTCCCGACCTCGTTCTCGAAGCCAGTACCAGGGAAAAGGTACCTACCGCTCTCGTGGAGGGATATCGTCAGAACTTCAGGGCTATCGTAGAAGAGCGCCTGAACGCCATCACCGTGATGGGCGTCTATGTCCACGTAGGCGGCCCTCTTCACCTTGCCCTCGACGAGAAGCTTCTTAATCGCGATCGCAGGGTCGTTGAAAACGCAGAACCCGGATGCTCTCGACCGCGAGGCGTGGTGAAGCCCACCCGCCGGCGTGAAGGCGTGATTGACCTGTCCGTTCGTGACTATGTCCGTGGCGTGTATCGCCGCACCGGTGTGCACCGCACTGGCGTAGTACATGTCCTCGAAGATCGGGTTGTCCCCGGAGCCCAGACCGAACAGAAAAGCGCCTTGCTTGGACTTCCCATCGCTGACGTTCCTGACCATCTCAACATAGTCCTTGCTGTGGATCAGTTGGATCTGCTCTGAAGTCGCGACCTCGGGTTCCGAGACCATGACCTCTTCTCTGTCGAGTATCCCCAGCTCCTTCATCAGTTCGTAGGTGAGCTTGATCCTGATTTGGTTCATCGGATGAAAGGGTCCAAAATCGTATTTCATGAACTCCTCGGAGTACACGAATCCCGTCTTTGCAGTCACTTGATTTCCCCCCTGGAGGGTTTGGAAAGCGATTGGGTGGACGATATTTAACCATTGGCAACGCCACCGTTTTATACCGTTCCTCACTTCTCTAGACGGAGGGGAAGAATGAGACACAGACTCGATCCTGTCTTCAATCCGAGGTCCATAGCCGTCATTGGCGCGTCCAGAAACCCGAAGAAGTTGGGCGCCCAGATAACGCACAAACTGATAACATACGGATTCCGGGGCACGCTCTATCCGGTGAACAGAAAGGCCAAGGATGTCCACTCGATAAGGGCGTATCCATCGGTCCTTGAGATCCCTGACGAGGTGGACCTGGCGATTGTTGTTGTACCGTCCGAACACGTCATGAGCACGATGGAGGAGTGTGCTGAGAAGGGGATTCGCGGGGCCGTCGTGATAACGGCGGGATTCAAGGAAGTCGGCGGGGAGGGAACCAATCGCGAGGAGGAGCTCCTGCGGTTCGTCAGAAAGCACGACATCGCGACAATAGGACCGAATTGCATGGGCATCATAAACACGAGCCCGGGGGTAATGATGGACTCGACATTCGCTCCCACCTACCCACTCAATGGAAGGACTGCCTTCATGTCCCAGAGCGGTGCTCTTGGCGTTGCGGTCCTCGGTCATGCTAGGAACATAAACATCGGTTTCTCCAAGTTTGTGAGCTTGGGCAACAAGATGGACATCTCTGGCAACGACCTGCTTGAGTACTGGGGGAAGGACCCTGAGACGGATGTCATACTGATGTACATTGAGAGCTTCGGCAATCCGCGCAACTTCGTGAGGATAGCCAGGGAAGTGACCCCGCGGAAGCCCGTCATTGCGCTGAAATCGGGGCGGACGGAGGCGGGGAAGAGGGCTGCTGCGAGTCACACTGGCTCCTTGGCGGGATTGGACGAAGCGACAGACGCACTCTTCGAACAATGTGGCGTCCTGCGGGTTGGATCGATAGAGGAGCTCTTCGACCTCGCGACTGCATTCTCCATGCAGCCGACACCAAAAGGCCGGCAAGTTGGCATAGTGACCAACGCTGGCGGTCCCGCAATCATGGCAACGGACGCCCTGGTGAGCGTCGGTCTTGACGTCCCTCCACTCGGGCGGAGGACCCAAGAGAAACTGAGAGCCGCTCTGATGGATGAAGCGATTACGACAAACCCTGTCGATATGACCGCCCACGGCGACCCGAAAGGATACGAAGCGGCCCTCAGGGCCGTGCTGAACGATTCGAGAGTGGATTCCGTCCTTGTGATATTCGTCCCGCCTGCAATGGTGGACGAGCTGGCGGTTGCAAACAGCATCCTGAAAGTGGCCAAGAGGCACAAGAAGAAGACCATACTGTCCTGCTTTCTCGGTAGCACGGAAGAGTCGCCGGGGTTCGTTGCGCTCACGACGAACGGCATTCCCGCCTACCTCTTCCCAGAGTCCGCCGCAAAGGCGCTGACCTCGATGTATGCCTACGGCCAATACCTCCAGAGGGACAGGGGGACCGTGAAGGAGTTCAAGGTCGACCGCAAGAGGGTGGCCAGGATATTCGATGCGTGCAGACAGAATGACCGATGCAGGCTCAACGAGGTCGAGGTCCTGCAGGTTCTCGAGGCCTACGGCTTCTCCCTGGCCAAGTATGGTGTGGCAAAGGACCTCGAAGAGACGAAGAAGCTCGCAGCGGAGATCGAGTATCCCGTTGCCCTGAAGGCAATGTCCCCTCAGATAGTCCACAAGTCGGACTTCGGCGGAATAGCCTTGGACATCGAGGACGAGAGGGACCTGGCTCGGAGGCTGAAGAAGATCACGAGAAGGATCAAGCGGTCTGGATTCTCGATCTCGGGCTATCTCGTACAGGAGTTCGTCACAGACGGGAAGGAGGTCATCCTCGGGATGAAGAACGACCCTAAGTTCGGGCCTCTGATCATGTTCGGTCTGGGGGGGATCTACGTCGAGATACTGAAGGACGTGGCGTTCAGGCTGACCCCTCTCACGGACTCGGAGGCTGACAGGATGATCAAGTCGATAAGGGGATATCCGCTCCTCACGGGCGTCAGGGGGGAGAAGGCCTCCGATGTCAACATCATCGTGGACCATCTCCAGCGGATCTCACAGCTGGTGAACGACTTCTACCGGATCGAGGAGCTCGACATCAATCCGATGATGGTCTTCGGCAAGAAGAAGGGCGCGAAGATAGTCGATGCGAGGATGACGATCGGGGAGAAGGTCAGACCTAAATGATGTGGCTTGTGAAGTAGTAGTATATCAGATAGACGCCCACGGCTATGAGCACGACCGCGCTCACCTTCTTTATGAGGTCCGTGTACTGGCTGAGCTTCCTCACGCTTTCCTGACCAAAGGCGGAGAGCATGAACGTGATGGCGACCATCAGGAGCACGATCACGAGGGAGAACACGAGGAGGATGAACAGGCTCTCGGTCGGACCCCCTGTTATGGATGACTGCGCGAGCACGGCTATGAAGAGAGGGGCGGTGCAGGCTGACGCCGCGGCCCCGTACCCGACGCCGTAGCCGAAGAGCTTCGGGTAGTAACCTCCGGTCTCCTTGCTCTTTCCCTTCGTTATCGCCTCTTTGAGTCGAGTGAACGGCCTCAGCAGAGCGTGGTACTGGAGGTTCGTGAACATCAGCAATCCTAGGGCAATCAGGACTGCCCCGACGATGGGTCCCAGAATAGGCGTGTACTCCTCCACGTTGGCAGCCGTTCCCGCCGCTATCCAGACGAACCCTATGACAAGGAAGACGAGGATGATTCCTATGCCGGCGACGAGCCCGCTGCCGAGCACTTTGAGTGTGCTCTTCTTCTCCTGCTCCGCTTCTGCGGACAGGTAATACGCCACGAACCCCGGGAGCATCGGGAAAGAGCATGGCGAGAAGAAGGTGGCGAATCCCGCGAAGACTGCGAGGAGGATACCGCCCACCGCCTGGATTCCTATGGCTTGCGATCTCCCCGCCAGAGCACTGTCGATCATGCCACGAATGCTGCTCGCGGAGGCGTAGGCATCCGTGACCACGTTGACCGCGTACCCCTCCCTGTCGATTACCACCAGCTTCGGAATGGAACTCACGGCGTAGTCGTTCACGAGACCGCCAGGATCCATGGCCATCCGCCAAGGATATCCCTTGTCCTCTTTGAATGCCCTAAGAGAATCGAGATCATCGAGCACATCTATCGATATCACCTCGAGCTCTGATTCGTCGAAATGGGGGTAGACGTCATCGATAATCGTCCCGGCGATGATTTCACAGCCCCCGCAGCTGATGGACATAAAATCGAGGATCACGACCTCCCCGCGGAAGTCGGAGAGGTTGAAGGTGTAACCGTCCGTATCGACGGCCTGGAAATCCTTGGCAAGCTCCACCTCAGTGGGCCGAGTGAGGATGGTCACGGCTCCGTAGACTACGGCCAGGATGATGAGGATGACTACCCCCATGGCGGCCACCTTGCTCGTCTCCAGGCCATTCATCTTCCTCCATGCCAAGATGCCTAGCAGGGCCACTGTGATGCCTATGAGAAGGGCTTCGACAAGCACGAGTTCGAGAGTGATCAGCGGTGGTGCGGGTTTCGCTGGAGGGGAGGGGCCCACGTAAGTGATGTTGACGTACTTGGTCGCCTCTGGGTAATAGTCCCTGTGCCCCGTCGTGTTCTCAACTGTGACGTTGTATCCGATCACGGTACCATTGATGATGTTCTCTTCTCCACCGATACCCCTCCAATAGGTGTCGTTCCCTCCGTAGTACATATCGTTCGGATAACATGATCCCGAATCGAAATTGCACCAGAAGATCTGCACGAAGGAGATGTTCGAAGGATCAGCCACTCTCACTGTCACATTGACCATCACACCAGGAAGCGGAACCTCTGGCGAGTGCGATACGTCGAGTATGAGTTCCGCCTTTGCAGGAAGAGAGGAGAATATCAGGGCCCCGATCAGGAGCAACGATATCCCTGCAAGATGACGACTACATCTGTGTATCAATACCACCGTCCTGCTGGCTTACATTGATAGACGTTCACCATTTATACATTTTTGGCTTCGGGAGGCTGGCGGAAGCAAATCCCTTATGTATGGCCCTGCATTGACATTGATGATGAAGACGAAACTGTTCTTCACTTCCAATGGTTGCCTACAAATCTTCGAGAGCGATGACCGCCTCTACGAGATACTGCTTGATGGAGATCCTCTAGCCGAGGGAGACAACTCGGAGCTGCTGGAGGAGACCAAGGGACTTCTCAAGGATTACTTCAACGGCAATCCCGTCGATTTCGGCAGGCTGAAGCTGGATCTTTCCGGTTACACCGAGTTCCAAAGAGACGTGCTCGAGGCCGTGGCGGGCATCCCTTCGGGTGAAGTGAGAAGCTACAAACAGGTGGCTGAGATGGTGGGCAGACCGAGAGCATACAGAGCCGTCGGGAACGCGGTCGGGAACAACCGCACGCCGATCGTCATCCCCTGCCACAGGGTGATCAGGAGCGACGGTTCGATCGGCCACTTCGGCGGTGGAGCGAGGTTGAAGAGGTTCCTCCTCAGGCTGGAGGGCGCCCTGGATTGATTCACTAGGTTTTTCTATCGCCATCCCATTCGAGTCCGCGGGATACTATGTCAGGCAATTCCACGGTTTGTGTGCACGCGGGGGAGAGGAAGGACGCGACTGGGTCTCTCGTCACGCCGATATACCAGACGTCCACGTTCTATTACCCCGAATGGCAGAAGGAATACGTCTACACGAGGCTGTCCAACCCCACGATAGAGGCCGCGGAGAGCAAGCTCGCCGCGCTCGAGGGCGGGGACGGATGTCTCGTCTTTTCATCGGGCATGGCGGCCATAACCGCCACGCTTCTCTCCGTTCTCGAAAAGGGAGACCACCTCGTCTCGATCCCGGACCTGTATGGAGGGACCCGTGTCCTCTTGGACAAGGAGCTTCCCCGCCACGGGATCGGGGTGAGCCTTGTGGATTGCGAGGATTCTTCCGCCATTGAAAACGCTCTCACACAGGAGACGAGGGCCATCCTAATCGAGACTCCGACGAATCCGCTACTGAGAGTCCTCGACATGAAGAAGATCGCCGAGGTGGCTCATCGGAACTCTGCCATACTTGTTGTGGATAACACCTTCGCCACGCCGATCAATCAGAGACCCCTGGAACTGGGCGCCGATGTTGTCGTTCACAGCGCATCCAAGTACCTCAATGGACACAGTGACGTCGTCGCGGGATTCGCCGTGTCCTCGGAGGAATGGATCGAGAGCATCGAGCAGAGACGGAGGCTCTTCGGCGGGTCAACCGATCCGCTTGCCGCCTTCCTCATTGCGAGAGGGATGAAGACCTTGGACCTCAGGATGAGGGTCCACAATGAGAACGGGATGGCCGTGGCGGACGCCCTGGAAGACATGAAACAAGTCGGAAAGGTCCACTATCCTGGCCTCAGGTCATTCGGGCAACATGCGCTGGCAAAGAGACAGATGGCGGGCTTTGGCGGGATGGTCAGCTTTGAGGTGGGGCGGGCAGCGAAAGACGCAAGGCAGGTTTCCAGGAGGTTCGATCTGGTAAAACTGGCCTCGAGCTTGGGAGGAGTGGAGAGCCTCGCATCCCTTCCACTGGAAACCTCACACAAGTACATCAGCGCGAAGGAGAGAAGGGAATCCGGAATCCCTGACAACCTGATCCGCCTGTCGATCGGTATCGAGAACTCCGAGGACATAATCGAGGATCTTGAGCGGGCGATTTCTGGCGGCAACCGCTAGTCCGTCCAGCCCTCGGGGACCATCGGGGAGATTGCCCTGAGTTCCTTCACTATCTGCGGGAGCGTCTCGATCACGTAGTCGATGTCATCCCCCTTCGTCCATCTGCCCAGAGTGAACGCAATCGACCCGTGCGCGTGTTCTGGCGGAATTCCCATCGCGGTGAGTACATGTGACGGCTCGAGCGTCTCGGACGTGCACGCGGAGCCCGTTGCGGCCTGGATTCCTTTCATGTCCAGGTTCAGAACGATTGATTCCCCTTCTATGTAGCTGAGCCGGAGGTTCGCGTTGTTCGGAAGCCTCTTCTCGAGCCTGCCATTTAGGTGGCACTCCTTCACGGTCGAGGTCAGGCCCTTGACCAGCTGGTCTCTCATCTTGCTCAACCTTTCTGATTCGACGCCCATCTCCTGCGCCGCGATCTCGGCGGCCCTTCCCATGCCCACGATGAGCGGGACGCTCTCGGTTCCTGGACGGAGCTTCCTCTCTTGACGCCCACCATGGAGGAGGGGCACGATCGACGTTCCCTTTCTCACGTACAGAGCCGCGACGCCCTTTGGGCCATACAGGTCCTGTGACGATAACGATAGCAGGTCGATATTGTCCTTGGTCACGTCTATCGGTATCTTCCCCGCTGCAGCGACCGCATCTGTGTGGAACGGAATCCCCTTCTCCCTTGCGATGTCCCCGATCTCTCTGACCGGCTGGATGGCGCCGACCTCGTTGTTCGCGGACATCACCGAGATGAGTATCGTCTTGCCCGTTATCGCATCCCTTACCTTGTCTGCATCCACGATTGCGCTGTCATCAACGGGCAGACGAGAGACCGAGAATCCGACCCTCTCGAGCTCATCGACCGCTGAGAGGGCAGCGGGGTGCTCGATGCTTGAGGTGACCACATGACCCCCTTCGCTCTTCCTCTTCTGGGCCATGCCCTTGAGCGCTAGGTTGATCGACTCTGTGCCAGTGGAGGTGAATATGATCTCCCTCGCTTCCGCCCCGATGAGGTTCGCCACCCTCTCACGGGCCTCCTCGACCGCCGAGTTCGCTTCGAAACCCAGTGAATAGACGCTCGAAGGGTTGCCGTATTTCTCAGTGAAGTAAGGCAGCATCTCCTCCATCACGCGAGGATCGACGGGAGACGCGGCAGCATAATCCAGATAGACTCGCCTCATTCAACACCTCCGCCAAGGTTCAGGAACGACCGCTGGCATATTTATCACTTGGGAAAGCTCTTTCCCAGAATCCTTGCCGTGTGATAGCCAGCGTCCATGATCATGATCACGTCCTCATCAGAAACACTGCTCAGAATCCTCTCGCGAGCACGCGTGAGCTTCTCGAGGTTCTCGTGCTCGGATTCGAAGAAGGTCGTGAGACATTCGGAGACGAACTCGGGAATGCCCGTGAGGGTCTCGTGGCCATTCTTCCCGCTCAGGTCGATGAGCGCCTCCAGGCCAGTGAGCATGTTAAGAGCTACCCCATGGAGGAGGAAGCCCAAGCCCGCATGAAAGCCGTTGTCGGTCTCGATGATGAAGGATGTTGCCAGCCGTCCAGCCTCGACGCAGTGCGCCCTGACCTCGTTCTCCAGCCTCGCCAGACCCTCCTTCCCACGGGAGAGCATTTCGGTGAGCTCTGCCAGCTTCTCCCCCGCCTGTCTGAGATTGTGAGCGGCGGAGCGGTACGTGTCGCCGTGTTCCAGCGATTGGGCGAAGTCCAGAACCTCCCATCCCTTGAGCCGTCCTTCTGACTCCCTGCCTTCCATTGGCGGTTCGAGCTGACACCCGCACACATCATCCAGGCAGTCATCGCACGCACCAGAGAGACAATGGACCATCGCATGCTCGCAATCGCACTTCACGGACCCCCACATAACGCGCGCGAGCGCTCTGAGGATCCGTCGAGCGTCCGCCTCATCCTCTGCTCTGCGCACGATTATCTTCCCGCCTTGAAAGGCGTGAATGCGTCTGCCGCCGGATTCCCCGTAGGCATAGCCCATCTCATCTGAGCACCTGAAGCGGTCGAAGAACTCGATGGTACGCATCAGATAGCACATCTGTTTCGGGTCGATGTACTCGCCGAATGTGCATCCTGATATCTTGCTCAGGTCGAATCTAGCTTCGAGAGTCACGAATCCGTCTTCGGTGCAGGGGTTGATTTCGACTATGTCCTCGGGCGTTCCTCTCCCTCGACCGAGCGATTGCCCGGTCGTTATATAAGGGCATTCATGGAGGGGGCAAGGACAGTGAGAGGCTCAGCAGGCGACTCAAGGAGATACATATTAAATCGGCGTGTTCCATCTGCATCGTGGTTCCCCGAACGAAGGGATGATGCGAATCGATGGGTCAGTCGCCCACGTGATGGAGAGGAATCTGTGGACTTGGAACTGGAGACAATCGTTCTCATAATCATACTGGCGTTCGTATTCCAGTACACGGATGCCTCTCTCGGCATGGGCTACGGGACCAGCCTCACTCCGCTCCTGTTGGTCATTGGCTTCGGCCTGTTCGAGATAGTCCCCGCTCTCCTGCTCAGCCAATTCATAACTGGGATGGTGGGGGGGCTGTTCCATCACTACTTCGGGAACGTGGACCTTAGCGTCGGTTCAAGAGATTTGAGGATTACAGGCGTCCTCACCTTGTTCAGCATCATCGGTGTGGCAATCTCAGTGGTCGCCTTCGTCAGCGTTCCCGAGGTGTACATCCAGCTCTACATCGGAATCCTTGTTCTCTGTATCGGCGCCGTCATTCTCCTCACATTCGAGAGGACGTTCGTCCTGACCATGAAGAAAATCATGGGGCTCGGCCTTTTCGCGGCTTTCAACAAGGGTCTGAGCGGCGGTGGCTACGGTCCGATCGCGACCGGTGGGCAGATCCTGTCGGGTGTGCACAGCAAAAGCGCGATTGGCATAGCCTCCGTGGCGGAGGGGCTGACCTCTGCTGTCGGGGCGGTTCTCTTCTTCTTCTTTGTACCTACTGCACAATGGGGACTGGTACCATGGCTCCTTCTTGGTGGATTGGTCTCCGTACCCGCAGCCGCATTCACTGTGAAGAAGATCCACGCAAGGAATCTGAGGGTCATGGTTGGCATTGCCATCTGCGCCCTGGGAATCGTGACGCTCGTAAAGGTGGCATTTGGATGGGTAGGGTGAAGAAATGACAGGTGATATCGAGAGAATGTTGGTGGCTGTTGACGAGAACATAGAAGGGAACATCGCGCTCCATTATGGGATCAACCTCGCACGCGTCCTAGGGGCGAAGGTCGAGGTCATCCATGTTGTGGAGGACGCCCTTGTCTACGCGGGCTGGGGCGCCATAGTCACCAAGACCAAGAAAGAGGTCGACAGACAATTGCATAGAATGGACACGGAGATCTCGAAGTACCGAGAGAAATGGAAGATGGACATCGGTGTCAAGATCTGTGAGGGGACGTCCGCCTCGGCAGAGATACTCAGAGAACTCCACGAGGAGGAGTTCGACCTCCTCGTTGTCGGCTCCCACGGCGCTTCGGCGGTGATGGAGTTCCTGCTCGGAGGCATCTCATCGCAGATAGTCCATCATACGAAGAAGCCCATCGTCGTCGTCAAGAAGATGAGAGATGTCGCCAACATTCTAATGTGCACGGCAGGGTCGAAATGCTCGTTCAGGGCCATCAGGTACGCGGCGAGCATAGCGAAGGCGGCAGGAGCGGAAGTGACCGTACTCTCCATCTCGCCGTGGAAGTCGAGCGAAGCCGTGAATCAAGCCTGGGAGTTCGCGCATGCGGGTGTCGAGATACTCAAGGAACACGGGGTGACCGCTGGAGAAACGGTCAGAATCGGCAAGCCCGCCGAAGAGATACTGGCCGAGGCGAGGAAGCAGGACTTCGATCTGATCGTGATGGGCTACCGGGGGACGTCGGCGGTTGCAGACATGCTTCTAGGAGAGGTGGCCTCCAAGGTGATGCATCACTCGCTCAGGCCCACGCTGATTTTCCGGAAGTGATCGCCACATCAGATGCTAACAGTGAATGTGATGATAGTGGAGCCACCATCATCGTCGGTCACGGTGAGAGTGACTACATACGTGCCTCCGCCCGGGAATGAGTGAGTCGCGACATCATCTACTGAGATCGGATTCACGTCCGGGGACGGATATGGGTCAGGACCAATTCCGTTGTTGAAGTAGGTTCGCGCCTCTGTGCTGTTGTCGCCCCAGTCCCACATGAAGGTGAGGTCATCGCTTCCTGGGTCATACGCGGATGCGTGGAACGTGAGGTTGTGACCCCCGAAGTACTCGTTCAGCCTCTCTATCTCCCATGTCCAAGTCCCGTTGTGCCTGACGTTGAACGTGTGATGTATCCTCGTGTCGTTACCGTCATCGAAGTCCAGGATTACCCAGGCGGGAGTGGAGCCCCATATCTGTCCGTTTATGGGATCGTCCATGGGCTTGTATAGTGCGAGGACGGAGTACTCGCTGGATAGGGATATGTTGAGACCGGACAAGGTGACGGCCTGATCGTCCGGACTACCTGGATAACGCACAATCTGCGCGTATGCGACCTCGGTTCCGTCCTCGTAGAGGAAGAACTCGACGTCGTGCCACTTCTCCCCTGCGATCCGGAAGGTGATTCCGGTAAGGATGCGCAGGTCGAGGTAGCCCAGCACAGACGGGGCGACGTTCGCTATCGTCACATCCGCCAACGCCTCCACCTCATACGTGCCATCAGTTACCCTCAATCTCACTGTCCCAGTGTAGTCATCGCCGAATACATGGCTGTATGTCGGGCTGCTCGAGTAGTTGGTCTCGAAAACCCCATCGTCATCGATGTCCCACATGTATTGCAGGGGATCTCCGTCTAAATCATACGAGCCGCTAGCGTCGAATGCCACCGTATCGCCCTCGTCCGCAAGGTAGGGACCTCCTGCATGCGGATCAGGCGGTTGATTTATCCTTATCTCATCGCCGGCTGAGTCCTGAACAGCCCATTCTATTCTAGAAGACGCCGTAAGTGAGATCGCATCGGTGGTTCCCGGCGGACCCCCAGGAACGTCCACGGCGACTAGGACGTAGTAGGTTCCGTTTGTGTCCAAATCTGGTGTTATGTCGACCTCGGGCTCACCTGCGTCGTAGACGCCATTTGCGTTGGAATCTTCATATATCCCAGCAAACCATCCGAGAGTAGATTCACCAGTGAGGTCGTAGGCCTGAGTGACCCCCCTGTTAGTAACTGTGTGCGAGTAATGGTAGGTTGCGCCTCCAGGCACGTCTTCGTCGTGGTCTGGCTCTACCTCAGGTGGAGGATTCACAGGAAGTGGAGGCGTTGAACCGCATACGAAGACCTCGTATGTCGTTTCCAGGAAATTGGCGTTGTGAGCATCCATCCCTTTGACCTCATACTTCCAGAGGCCAGGAGACAAAGAGTAGTTGACAGTGTAGTCATCGTCAGCGAGATCTCCTATGCTGAAAATCTCCCATTCCTGGTTGCCGGAGGGGTTGGAGTTCAAGTAAGTGTTACCGTCTGGATCTGTGACAACAACGTGAATGTTCGGACTGATTCGATACTTTGAATCTGGATTGTCGTCCTTAGGCTCCCCCCAATTCTGCCCTTCATCATAAGGGGGAGTGTTGGGAGTGTTGGGATCGTCGGTATCGTAAATGTGGTCAGCGTCACCGTCGAGGAAGAAAACTCTGGATTTCGCTATTGGAACGTAAAAGTTGTAGCACCATTCGCCGTCGTAGGTGTTGTCCGGTGTTCCAAAATTCGGATCGATACCAGCCTGAGGACCCCCAGCAAATCCGAACTCGTGACCAGCTGCAAGGCTAATCTGACCGGTCGTCCTGACCTTGAAGTCGTTCAGCCCAATTGAAGGGGTCCCGCCTTCCCACTCAGCAACGAACCTGTAGAAGTAGTTCCCGCTGGGAGCCTGAGCGTCGGGAGAGACCGAGAAAGACTCGGTGAACCAATCATCATCTGGCAGAACACCGCTACTGCTACTCCAACTCTCGACGAATAAGGCGGTCGTTCCATTCTTCAACGGGTCCATGTAAAGGGTGAAGGTTGTTGGCAAGTCACCAACATAATCCCAATGTTGCCCAACATCGCCGTCGAATATACCCACCTCGAACGTCGACTCGTTCGCGGGAACGCCTATATAGGCCACGACCTTTGACTCTATTGTTTTATGTCCGGCTGACGCTATCAAGACAAACTTCCCATCGTTAGGATCGACTGATGGAATGCCTTCGTAGCTGCCCGACTGGATGATGATTCCATCATCCGCGCTATCATCGGCGATGTTTCCCACACAAGCAAGCAGACTCCCTGTCAGTAACAAAGCCCCTATTGCTGTAACGAAGATCTTCTCATACAAAGGAATACGCACGTTCCCCTCCCCCTCCTTTCTAACTATATGAGCCTGGCTAAGTATTAATGTTTTCCCCTGGACCGTTGTGGACTTCGTAATCCAGATCGAAAAAAGGGGAAAGGTGGGGACTTGCGTCCCCTTCTAGAGTGGGTGAGCTTGCGTTGTTCTACGGTCCGTCAGGTCCTGGCCCTGGCCTCTCGTGATCCTGATCGCGGTGCCTAAACCTATCCTGACTCTGGTCGCAGTCCGGATCGTTGGGATTCTCCCCCTCGTTCTTGTACTGATGCTTGAACTGGTTTCCGTCGTTGTCGCAGGTCTCGTTGTACTTGTACTGGTACTGGAACCTGTTCTGGCTCATGTCCTGGTTCTGCGACTCTTGGGCACCGTCCTCGTTGTGCTGGTACTGCGGTTTGTATTGGTGTTTCCACTCGTTACCGTTCGCGCAGTTGTTCTGCTCCCCCAGGTCTGATATCTGGTCGTCTGCGTTGCTCCCCGTGACCGAGGCGGAATCGAGCGCAAAGGCCGTCCCTACTGTTCCCAACAGGGCGATTGCCGCAAAGGCCGCTATTATTTTTGCCTTCATTCTTTCACCTCCTGGTTGGAGGTCCTCCTCGCAACCATTGTCCTCTTCATCGGCTGAAACGACCTATCATACCTTCGTGGAACCGGTTTCAAAAAGTGAAAAGCTCGTGAAATCGGGCAGATTACTGCGTCTTAGCGAGCGTGATCTTGTTGGTGTAGCCGTGCCTTACTTTCGAGATGAGCCCCCTTTCCTCCAACTTGTCGATGATCCTCGAGACCTTGGCCTTGGAGAACGGCACCGCTGAGACGATGTCCTTCTGAAGGATTTCCCCTCCACCATCAACGACCTTGCGATATACTCTCCTTTCATCCCCCTCGAGTAACCTCAAGGCCATCTGCTCAAAGGACACGGAAGGCTCCTCGTCGGGGGGGGAAGGGATTTCTGGCGGGATGTCGCTCCTGAGAGCTTCCTTTCCCTTGATGCTTATGACCGCAAGATCCGGGTAGAGCTTGGTCACGCTCCTCTTCTCCGGTGCCCTGGTGGGCATGACAAGATAGACAAGAGAGAGGACGATAAGTATGACTCCGACCGTGATCGTAACCCATCCGACGCTCGTGAGAGAATCCTCCCCGGTCATCCAATGACCGCGGCCGCTACCGGTCTCGGTCACGAAATACGTGAGGGCTATCAAGATGAGGACTATGCCGACAACTATTCCAATCCCGGAGACGGCCAACTTCCTCTTGAGAGCCATGTCACTTCGTTAATATCTCTGGGACGTATATCAAACTTCCCGGCCTTGTGTGTTCGAGAGAGCCGACAACGATGGGTTTCCGGTGCCAAGAAAAGGTATTTGTAGGGACTCGGCAATACCTTGTCTCCCTTCTCGCATCCGGCGCGGAAGGGCGTTTTCGCATTCTCAGGGGGAGAGGCATGGAAGACAGCATATTCGAGCCGTACCTGGCAACGAAGGCCATCTTCAAGAAGGACAGGGACATCCTTAGACCTTCCTATATCCCAGAGAAACTGCCTCATAGGGAGAGACAAATCAAGCAGCTGGCTTCCATTCTTGTAATGGCCTTGAGGGGCGAGAGACCTTCTAACGTCCTGATTTTTGGGAAGACAGGAACGGGAAAGACCGCGACGGTGAAGTACCTGCAGAAGGAGGTGGAGAAGGCGAAGAAGTGGTCGCGCGTCGACTACCTCTACATGAACTGCGAGGTGACCGACACACGGTACAGTGTTCTCCAGAACCTGGGAAACAGGTTCATCGAGGACTTCGACGAGAGGATCCCCTTCACGGGTTGGTCGACGGAGAGGGTCTACAACATCCTGAGGGAGAAGCTCGATGAGGAGAGGCGCGTGGTGGTCGTCGTGCTCGATGAGATCGACAAGCTCATCTACAAGAGCGGGGACGACGTGCTCTATCACCTGACGCAGATAAACGAGGACCTGAAGAAGGCTAAGGTCAGCATCCTCGGCATATCCAACGATCTCAAGTTCACGGAGTTCCTCGATCCCAGGGTCAGAAGCAGACTGAGCGATGAGAAGATGGTCTTCCCTCCGTACAACGCCGAGGAGCTGAAGGACATACTCAGCCAGAGAGCGGATCTGGCCTTTGACGACGGTGTCATCGATGAAAGCGTCACGTCGCTGTGCGCGGCCCTCGCGGCGCAAGAGCACGGGGACGCGCGGAGAGCCCTTGATCTTCTCAGGGTCGCGGCCGAGATCGCCGAGAGGAACAATGAGGACAAGATCACGGACGAGCACGTGCTTCGGGCGAAGAACCAGCTCGAGCTGGACTGCGTCATCGAGGCCGTCAAGTCGCTTCCCACACAGTCGAAGCTCATCCTTCTCGGGATAATCATGAACGAGGAGATGGGGGCCACGAGGATGACGACCGGTGATGTGTACAACATGTACAAGCAGCTCTGCCGGAGGACCGGCATGAGCGTTCTGACGCAGAGACGCATAACGGACCTCATATCCGAGCTCGATATGCTCGGGCTCGTGAGTGCCCGTGTGAAATCCTTTGGGAGGGGAGGTAGGACGAAGGAGATCCAGTCGAGTGTCCCTGCGCTCGAGACGAGGCGGGTGTTGGAAAGGGATGAGCTCCTCTCGAATGTCAGGAACTTCCGATTGAAGTTCCAGACGACCCTTGTATGAGGTCTACTCGGGTTCCCTCTCGTCCGTTTCGGACTCCTGAGCGCTGCGAGAACCTTCCATCTGTTCCTCGAGTTCTTCGATGTCCGCATCGAGATCTTCGAGTTCGTCGAGCGTCTCCGCCTCTTCTTCCAGCGGCGTTTCGCGCTCGGTCACTTCCGGCTCAGTGGTCTCATCTGTTATCTCAGGGGGCGCTTCTTCCGCCTCCTCCTTGCGTTTCCTACGGAAATCCAGAGCGTAGCTGATTCCGAAATCCAGGGCAATCGGAACAGCGATTATCAGTACTATCGCAATCAGAAGCGCATCCCAGCTGTTCCGCGGGGCAGCAGAATCGTATATCTCGCTGCAGCACGGAGCTCCTGAGTCTCGGAAAAGAGTGAGCTTCAGCAACCCGAACCAGGGGATCTCGCCCCTTGCCCTTCCCTCAATCCACTCCTGCCTGATTATGTCGAGATCGGTGCGGCCTCCGTTGTTGTCTCCCAAGGCAACAAACGCACTCCCACTGGGGTCGCCGCTTCGGTTGAACTGGGAGATGTAACCACTGATTGAAAGGGTGACGGTCACATCGGCAAAGCCAACATGGTTGAGGGTTATCGTGCCGTCAAGTCCATAGGGCGATGTGACGGTCTCACCGCCCGACATCTTCCCGGACCAGTCCGCGCCGAGCTCCAATCTGTCCAGATCGGGGATGTCGATTGTCCCGCTCGATTCATTCCAATCCAAGCGGATTAGTGCACGATGTATGATGCTCTTGGCTTCGTAGTTCCCGCCCTGTTTGTATATGATGACATCGCCGAACTCGCCGTACGTGCCGTATCCCGTGGCTCGACCCTCCACGTAGGTGATTATGTCCGACTTCGAAGGCGCATTCTGGACAAGGACAAGGTCGCCGGTATCTATGACTCCAACGAAGCTCTCCGTGTGGCTGTGCTGCATGCTCTTGCTCTCGACGACGACCATTGGAGGCCAGTTACCCGTGTAAAGAAACAGAGAGAGAAGGATAATCCCCACGATAAGGGCAGCGACGCCCAGGTCCCGGAGCAGGAAGAGGATGGAACGGATCCATTTTCTCTTCCGGTCCTTCTTCTCCTTGTCCTCGGGTTCTGACTCCATGCGCACCTTCAGCGGATAAGATACCAGGGATTTCACTTAAACCTTTCTCGCAGCGCTCTCTGGAAGGACGTCTGAGCATCAGTCTCAACGACGGTGACCTGCCTGACGAGCGGGACGGGAAGAGTGTGAGGTATCACATGCGCAAGCGGGGGAAAGACTGCTAGGTTGATGTGCGTGAGTGCGCCAGGTCGATGTGCTTCCAGGTCTGCGCTCCCTTGGTGAGGACGAGCCCGTCCTTGCTCTTCCGTTGTTGGGGATTTCGGGACAACACGGCCTAGAACTCTAGCATCGTGTACGCGCCGCTCTCGAGATTGACTATCGGAACGCGGCAGACAATGGGGTTCATGTTGTGCATCCTCTGAAATGCCGTCTGTGACTGCCAGGTCGAGCAGTTGATCATCACAACTCCCTTGTATTCCTCGATACCCGCCCAGTGGACGTGTCCCGTGGCAAAGACGTCAGGAACCCTGGCGATCGCCAGATAGTCCTCTCTCTCGGGGGCAATCGGGGTCTTCCCGCCGTATATGGGTGCGAGGTGACGCCGGATGAGCATCTCCCTCATCCCCGTCAGCGGTTTCTCGTACGAGACCTCGGGGAAAGCTCCGACGAAGTCATCGAGGCTCCTGCCGTGATAGGACAGAATCTCGACGCCATGAAGGCTGAGCAGGCACGGGTTTCCGACGAAGGTCACGTTGTCCTGAAAGACCTTCCTCACATCGGAGGGAAGAGCTGGCTGAGGCTCTGCGGGTCGGACGGCGTCGTGGTTCCCGGGTTGGAGGATTATCTCCACGTGATCGGGAAGCTGGGAGAGAAGGCCCGCAAGGCTCTCGTACTGCCCGTATATGTCATCGATCTCAAGGTCCTTGTCCTGGCCGGGATAGATCCCTATTCCGTCGACCGCGTCGCCCGGAACGACGACATACTTCACCCTTCTCGCCAGGTCGTCCGAGTTCCCAAGCCACTCCACGAGCTTCGCCCAGCGGTCGGGAAGGAATGTCTTGCTTCCCACATGGATGTCACCGAGGAAGGCCACGGACACGGGAACGTCGGCCTCGTTGAACCGCTTGCCTGGCGGCACGTCGGGCCTGAACACCCTCTTAGCGATCATCAAATCGTTCTTGCCTGTCTTTCCCATGATCCCGAGGACCTCGTCCGCGATGAAGTTATCCGAGTGCATCTCGGGGGGTATCAGAACCGACACGGTGTCTGTCTCGTCCTCCACATCAAGGATGAGATGGCCCGAGCGGGTCCTGTTCACCTTGCGAACCATGCAGACAAAACTGATCTCCCTCATCAGCCGCTTTGCCTTCGAGATGTCCTCGCATCCCCTCAGCTCTCTCCTTTGCTTGAGCATCTCAGAGAGCTGGTGAAACCTGTTCTTGAAATGGCAGTGGAAGTCATCTATCGAGCCCTGGCATGTCGATTCTCCCGTGATGTCCTTCAGAATGCGGATGTCGCTCTCACAGTCCTTGGCGGAAGATCCCACGTCGCGGGTCCTCGGTCTCGGAGGTTTCGATGCCGCCATTGGTTTCCTCTTTACCTTGTCTGCCGCAAGGATGGCGATGCCCTCCGCCTTGGCGATCTCTTCCATCGTAATCATGAAGGGCTTGTCCTGGAAACGAGTGAACAGGTCCTCGACATAGGATATCGGGTCCTCCTTCTCCAGGATATAGCTGGCAGCCTCGGGCTCAAGCAGGGTTCCCTTGTCGAGAAGTAGGCTCAAAAGCTTGCTCCGCATTCCACGGCTTATTGTCCTTACAAATCTAAATATGTTTCCACCGCGCAACTCTTATCTCGATGTTCGCGTTCTTCCGGGCGATGAGGATTGACGTGAGGACTCCCTGTAATCCGACAGAGAACGCGCGGAAGGTCGAGCGGGCGATGAAGAATGTCTTTCCGGACCTGGATATCAAGAAGGAGGCGGTGTACCTCGTCGGGACAGGATCCTCTACGGAGAGGTTAGGTGACCTTCTCAAGAACCAGAGGATCAGGTCCGCGGCAAGGGGGGTCTTCCTCTCCTCCTGCTCGGACAACGAGGTCTCCTTCGCCCTCAACAAGCAGGTCGCGTTCATCGGCAAGGTGAGCTTTGGGTCAGGCTCCCCGCTGGGAGACATCGAAGTGAAGATCACTGACGACAACATCGAAGCCCTCATAGATTCCATAGCACCCAGGATAGGAGATGTCAACGAGTGATCTCGATAAGTTGTCCCCCGCTATCCCTGCTTCCCCTTGAGGAAGCCCTGCGGATGGTGGAAGGGAAGTTCGACGGTTGGGAGATAGTGGCGGAGGGGAGGCACCTCCTCCCTGCGATCGAGGGCGATCTGGAAGAGATCGTATCCAGCCATCCCATGAAGTTCACGGTGCACGCCCCCCTCAGCGACATCAATATAGGCACCCTCAACCCGGGGATCAAGAGGGAAGCGATCAATCAGCTGGTCGAGGTGGTGGAGATAGCGCATCGTCTTGGGATAGGGAGAGTGACGATGCATCCGGGATTCCTCTCGCCCATAACGTTCGGCAGGAGGAGGCTCGCCGAAGAGGCGGTCCGGGACTCGGTGGAGGAGATTGAGCGAAGAACGGATGGGACGGATGTGGTCAAGTGCATCGAGAACATGCCGCGTCTGTTCATCACACTCTTCTCGGAGCCCGAAGAGATGCTCGAACTCATCGAAGGAACTTCTTTCGAGCTCTGCCTCGACGTGGGGCATGCGAATACGACGGGCAATCTGTCTGCATTCCTTGAGCACTGGGAGAGGTTCGGTACCGTACACGTGCATGACAATATAGGGAAGTTCGACGAGCACCTTCCGCTGGGCGAGGGAGAGATAGACTTCGAGATGGTGTTCGGTATGCTGCGGGACTATAGAGGCGACTTCGTGGTGGAGTCGAGAAGCGTGGAGGAGGGTTTGGCGGGAAAGCGGTTCATCGAGTCATTGCAGATAGCCGCACCTTAGGCACTGGAACCTCCCCTCGAAGTATCTGGCCTCTTGGAAGCCGCACTGGGAGCACACAAAGCCGAACTGCTGCGGTCCCGCTGTCTGCAGCGGCACTTCCCCTGCCATCTGGACGCCTCCGGCGGGAACTGGAACAGGCTTCTGTAAGCGGAAGAACGCCCCCAGAGCGTCCAGGGCCTTCTTGGAGTAGTAGATGAAGAAGAGAAAGCCAGCGATTAGGAAGACGATGAGCACCAAGCCAAGGAACACCTCCATGCCCGTGTTGCCGCTTGCAATTGCGACGAGCACGGAAGCAGCGAAGTAGTCCACGACGAAGTGAAAGAGAATGGAGGCCCAGATGCCCTTCTTCACATACACATACCCGAGGATGAGGCCTGCGAACAGGGTTGGAGCCAGCTTGTATACATCCCAGGAAGGGATGTGGGCGATTCCGAATATCGTCGCAGAGGCGATTATCAAACCCCAGGTGTATGACTTCATCCTCCCGCTCCCGCCAAAGAGCTCCTTGAGAAGCGGTCTGCCACGGACACCGGATCCCAGCGCGATTAGGAACAAGGGGACGCCAAGGAAGACCAGGCGGGTGGCAATCTCCTCGTATACGGACGCGTTCAGCAGCTCGAACAGCAGGAACCATTGTGGATAGCTTTGAGTCGAGGGTGAGGCCGTCTCCACTCCGAGCATCCACAAGAAGAGGAGGTATGCTGTACTGAAGAATAGGTAGGTGCAAAACAGCTGAGCGATCATCGCCCAGGAGGTGTTAGTGGACAGCCTGAGCCTCCCGTCCCTCACCGAGGAGACCATGTCAGAAATGAGCTTCTTGCCGTCAAGACCAACGGCCAGCGATATGGAAACGACGACGGCGACCACCAAGCCGAGATAGTAGAGGAGGAACCAGCCGGGATCGCTGAAACTGAATAGGCCGATGGGGATCGGAGCCAACACGTAGATTACGACACCGCACTCTGTGCACTCCTGACCCGTTATGCCGGGAATGACCTCGCTCATCCCCCAGAACAAGTATCCAGAGATGACGACAAGAAGAACGAGGAACACGATCATGACCCCAATCCAGACGAAGGACCCGAGGATGTGAATCGTCCTCATCATGGACTCGTGAATGGACACTTCCCGATACGACGGATAGTAGGTGGGCGCTCGATCGCAGACGGGGCAGTAGTTCCCTTGGAAGGGAGTCCCGCAGTAGATGCACTGCATGACGGCAGGAGCCATCTGAGGCGCCCCTGCCCCGCAATATGGACAGAAACTCCCGGAGAAGGACTGACCGCAGAAGAGACACGCAATGGGTCCTCGGGGCGCAGGTTCCGCGCCGACGTCAAGACCGCACCGAGGACAGAACCGCAGTGGGATTCCTGCTCCACATCTGGGACAGTTCACATCCGTGCTACGAGAATCTGTCTATTTAAGGGATACGGTGAGGGTTTGGCACATCAACTTAAATACCCCCAATGCTTTCGTGTGTTTCGCCCTGAACCTCCAAGCCAGAAGGCCAAGGGAACAGTTGTGCGGAGGTCGCAGCCATCGCACGAACACCGGAGGAAAAACGATGGAGAACCAAAGGAGATCGAAGGTGCATTTCGAAACGCTAGACTCTGAGAAGATCGGTTTTGGAAAAAGCAATTTCCTCGAGGTCGCCCGAAAGAAGGCGACGACAGAGGAGGGAGAGGAGAACGAGTTCATCTCCCTTTCGAGAGGGTACTACCTTGACGACGGAACGGCGAGATTCAAGAAATCCCTCACCATTCCGGACGATCCCGAGATAAGGGAATTCGTGGCTGAGAAGATAAGGACGCTGTAGTGGCCTTTTCGGGAGGCGAGACGCCGCCTGAGAATCTGCTATCATTCTTGATAACGAGTCCGTAGAATGAGGATCGGCCCGTGTGCCGAAGAAATCCAGATCACCAGTTATCCGAAAAGGAAGCCGACCCCGTTGGCGACTGTGTCCTCTTCCGCCTTGAACTTGTCGTAGGCCGATTCCGCCTCGTCGTCCTGCAGTGCCTTCCCGAGTTCCTCGAAAATCTCCTTGGCCCTCCCTATAGCTTCTTCGGTGCCCTCGACAAGCAGGAGCGTTCCCTCCATGTCCTCCCCGAGCACCTTCGCTTCCCTAATCACAATGCTCTGCCTGCTTACTAGATCGTCCTTCAGAGCCTCGTTCATCTTTCCCGTTTTTTCCTTGTCGATGCTGAAGATGACATACATGATGAATCACTGGGTCATGATTAGGCTCAGGATATAAAAAGACTCGCAGTTTCCGTCAGGTCCACTTGTCTGGATTCGCGTAGTAGTTGAACGTCTCGGACAAAATGCGGCTCGCCAACTCTGGTCTGTGGGGCAACGAGACCCACCTCCTTCGCCAGGCGAACCGCTTGCGACGCTTTCTCCACGGTGATTCGCTTCTTCATGTTCCTGAGGACAACGGGATTCGCGGATTCCATGCCTGAGCCTATTCTCGTGCACCCGCTTTCTTTCATCGGATTCATCTATCATCTCGGGGGCATTAGTTCTTAAATAGCCATGACATTTTCGCTTCGAGGCAAGTGATAATAAGGCCCCCCGAGCCAGAGGACAACGACGAGCTCATCCAACTCGACAGGGTGGCTCCTGAGGAGGGTCTGATTTCGTACTACGTGGACAGGAGGCCGAAGTACATCCACGAGCCAGATGCGAAAGGGTTCTTTCCATACATAGCGGAGGTGAACGGCAAGATCGTAGGCGTTGTCTTCAGTTCCATCGACGAACTCTACGTGAATGGCGAGCCCAAGGCCTGCGACTATGTCTCCAGCCTGCGCGTACACCCCGAGTACCGAAGAAGAGGGATTGGGCGTGCCTTGATAGATCGCGCCGTTGAGAAGGGCAGGGAAGAGAGGGCGGACATATTCTGGGCGGTCATCATGGGAAAGAACTTGGCCTCTTCCAGGACGTTCGAAAAATGCGGCTTCGACAGAGTTGGCGGGCATGGATTCAGGGTCATCATCTCGAAAGGGAGGAGGAGGTTCTCTGATGCGTCGCTGAGAGAGGCCACCGAGGAGGATTTCGACGATATGGCCACTCTGTTCTCGTCGTTCTACAAGAGCCACAACTTCAGGCCGAAGGACACACGGAAGTGGCTGACGAGCCGTTGCAGAGTCAAGGGGACGAGGCTCGGTGTGGTTTGCGTCGCGGAAAGGGACGGGAGAGTCGTCGCAACGGTCAGGGCTGTGAGGCAATGGCTAACGACCAAGATGGTCATCACGAAGCTACCTTTGAGCATGAGATTTCTGAGCTCGCTCCTTCGACTGGGAATAGAAGAAGGCTCCCTGCTCAAGATGATTGACGTCGGTGCCATATCCTTTTCCCAAGGAGAAGAGATGGCCGCCACCGATCTGATCAACTTCGCGAGGAGGAGGTTGAGGGATGAGTGCAGGATCGCCTTCATCCAATACGTGCGGGGGGGAGAAGAGGAGAAGTTCATGACCAAGGCCAGGGGCTTTTCCGGGTACTCCGACGTGTTGGCGATGAGCCCTGATCGTAAGCTGGAGGAGCTGGACCCCATATTCCCGTCGAGATAGTGTCCGGGACGAACGAAACAGGTTAAATAGAGACACACGGATTGGATGCACGTGAGTGACCTCGGGTTGATACAGGTCTACACTGGGACGGGGAAGGGCAAGACAACTGCGGCCCTCGGTCTGGCGATGAGGGCATGCGGCCACGGTCTGAGAGCCTATATGGTCCAGTTCATGAAGGGAAGGATAGATTACGGGGAGCTGAAGGTCGCCGAGAAGATTGAGGGTCTTACGATTGAGCAGTTCGGGAGACCGGATTTCGTGGACAAGGACAATCCCGCCGAGGAGGACATCGAGCTGGCAAGAGAGGCGCTCGCGAAATCAAAGGAGGTCGTTCTGAGCGGGGAATACGATCTGGTCATCCTCGACGAGATCAACGTCGCCATAGAATGGAACCTGATCGACGTCGGCGAGGTCGTGGATCTCCTAGAGATGAAACCGAAGGATGTCGAGGTCGTTCTTACGGGAAGATACGCCAGGCAGGAAATAATCGACCTAGCGGATCTGGTCAGCGAGGTAAAGGAGGTCAAGCATCCATTCACGCGGGGAATGCATTCGCGGGTCGGAGTGGACTACTAGCCTTCCACCGTCTTGGAGAACATCAAGAGTTGGATCTCTGGCGTTGTGAACCTAGACCTCTTCTTGAGCTCCTCGGCATTCCCTTCCCGCATTAGGGTCAGGAAAAGCGGATTCCCCTTTGTCAGGAGGTATATCCGCCGCATCGCCTCGTCCTCGATTCTCGGGTTTCCCAACACGAGCTTGGAGCCCTCCTGGCTGAGGCCCTTGAGATGCATCTCATCGACGACTCCGCCCTCGGTCATCTTCCTGTCGTAGAAGCGGCAGTAGGCGGGGGTCGCCTCCTGCGCGACCACGATCATCTTCGCCTTCTCGATCCCGGATAGCAGATGCGCGAGGGCATTGAATGCATCCACGAGATCCTCGCCCACGATGCTGTAGTTGTCAAAGACGAGTAGGGAACCGGAGTCGCGGAGTTCTTCTCCGAGCGCGGTCATCGTGCCATCGAAGTTTCCCTCTTCGAGCAGCTTTCTCACGCTGCTGCCACGTTTCCCAGTCGCGAAGTGCACGAGCGGCTTGAGCACGTCCGTGGCATCGTCGTCCTCGGAAAGGTCCTTCCAGAACACTCGCCAGCCCTCGGCCCCATCCAGCAAGGTCCTGACGAGGGATGACTTCCCATAACCGACGTGTCCGTACAAGGCCAGAACGGGCGCCTTGCCCGCCAACCACTCCCGCATGTGAAGGAGCTCCGCCTGTCTGTTCACGAGCTCCCTCTTCCCAGTCGCGGGCTTGGGCGGCATCTGGATAGTGTCAAGGACATCCTCTGGACCCAGGTTCTTGAGGATCTCAGTGTAACTCATCTCGTAGAGCCCGGACGCCTCCGAGACCGGGAGCTCGGTCTCGCCCGAGCTGGAGCGGACCGTGATCTTTCTCCTTCCAATCTGCTTCCTGATGTTGGCGGCCCGCCTGTATCCCTTCTCGGTCAGGAAGTACATCTTGAGACGCCTTCCGGCCCCATGGACGCGCTCCCTCCTCTCCTCGATCGCCCCCTCCTCCATGAGCGTCTTCATGGATCGCGGGATGTGGCTCCTTCGGATGCCAACGGAGGTCGCGATCCCGGCCTGCGTGATGTCGGGCGGGAGGTCGTTCTGGACATTCCTGTAGTCAAAAAGGTGAACCAGCATCCTGTCGTTGACAGTTAGACTCGCCACGCGATATCATCAGGCAGTGGTTATTTAACCATGACGGTAGCGCACTCGCGTGGTGCAAACCATGGTAACTACCACACAAGGCTTATATAAACTCAGGCTCTTCTTTCAGAACCACAGGAGGACGAAGGATGTCACTCTATAGGAAGCGTTTCTCCAGAGACAATAATGGCGTGGCCGAGGTCGTTGGAACGATATTGATATTGCTCATCACAGTGGTCATCTTCTCGACCATATTCATATGGGTGTACTCTATCCCAACGCCAGAGGCTTCAACGAAGCTCCAGATGGAAGGAGCACTGGACCCGATTTATGATACTGGTGTGTGGGACGGGGCGATAATAAACATCACCCACCAGGGCGGGGAGAATCTGTATGGCTGGAGAACGCAGGTTTACATTCGAGTGAACAATGAGTTCGAGATACTTGAGACCCAGGGAACGATCTCGTACGGACCCAACTCTGGGGACCCATACGGACTGAGAGAGGATGGTGACTGGTTCATCGGCGAGGTCTGGAGCATTCTGAACCACACGATTCAGCCTGATGACAGGGTCGAGGTCGGTGTGGTCGAATCCATAAAGGGCGAGGTGATCTGGAGCTCTTTGCTCTTGGGAGCCGCGGGCGAGCATCCCCCGCTCTTCGTCCAGAAGTGGTATGACGGCAATCTGGATACGATTGCGAGGGAGGATCTGAGAGGGAACGAGTCGTTCGCGATCTACGTCCAGATAGTGGACAATGACGGGGATTTCGATTCGGGCAACCCTGTTTACGCCAACGTGACCGTGCTCTACGCTGACTACGGCGCCTTCAAGATGTACGACAACGGCTCCATGGGAGATGCTCTGGCAGATGATGGCATCTGGACTGCGAACTATACGGCGTTCGAAGCGGACGAATCCATGGACGGCTCGCTGGTGATTATCACGGCCGAGGATGATGCTGGTCACAACACGACCGCCAGGCTAATCCTCAAGCTTCGAGAGACGACGACGATCTACATCCCAACGCCACCGCCGGATTACAATATCACCACACCGAGGTTTGGCCCTGAACTGCTTCCTGGAAGCGGCCTCCAGCACTATCAGATATTCAACGAGACAGAGTGGGATAAGTTGAGATGGGTAGGCAACGCGTCACGGACGTTCGTGAAGGGTGAGAGGATCGTCATAGTCATCGCCAGCCATTTCCTTCCTGACACGAATCTGGACAACAAGTTTTGGCTGTTCAAGGCAGAGTCTGGTCTTGGACCACAGCCCGTAGTCTATGGCGGGGGATCGCTGGGTCCGAATTCTATTCCGTCCTCAACAGAGGCGTTCGAACTCGTTGACTACGTGGGCAAGTTCTACGTCTGGGAGTGCAGGTGGAACACCTCGAGCGAGGGTCACGGCTTCAGCGACGGACTGCTGGATTACGGCCACTACTCTCTAAGGATAAAACTGAGATCCAGCTACTATCCTCCACCCGACAATCTCTTCGAGGTCATGGACTTCATCACGGTCACAGATGAGGACGGCAATTTCCCGGACTATCCGATGGTCCAGACCTTCCTTGATGCCAACCACGAGCAACCCTCTGATACGTTCAACTACACAGACATTATGTACGTCAAGGTTGTCGTCCAGGATACTGACGGCTCGTTCGAGTTCGGGAACGTCAAGATACAGGACTTCGGGGCTGGTATCCAAATCTGGGCCAAGCCAGGCAATCCTCCCGTTAGTGCCGCCTCGGTGAACAACTCCGTGAGTTATAAGTTCAACATAGACCTGACCAAGCCGAATTTCGATCCATGGCTCTTCGGAGAGAATGCCTACACGTTGAGGGTTCTGTATCTCAAGGACATCAATGAGGAATACAAGGTCTCGCTCAGTCGTCTTGTGACGATCAGGGGACCCCGATGGTACTTGGACATTGCCCATTCAATCGAGGGTTACGACCACCCGACCCATGACGACAGGGTTTACGCTGTGTTCCTCGAGAACCTTGTCTTCAGATGGGAAGATTACTGGATTGAGTCCTACAACGGTCCTCCAAACCAGAGGGACCCACCGTGGGGAGGCGGTGCTTTCCTCTCCATCGTCTTCGGAGACCTCGATGATGATACCGACTTGGATGTTGTCACGGGTCTCGAAGTGGGCAGATTGTTCATGTACAGGAACCAAGGCGGGAATGGTCACTTCTGGCAACAAAGAGAAGTCGACAACCTGGGGATGCCAGTCACAGCTGTCGATGTCGGCCATGTCGACAAGGACGGTCTCCTCGATATCGTCGCTGGAACAGAGGACGGTCATATCTGGTGGTATGCGAGCGACAACCAATGGACGCCGACACTCATCGTGGATACGGGTTTGGAGATTCACGAGTTGGTGATGGCAGACATGGATGATGACGATGACGATGACTTGGTCGTCGCGACTGGGAACGATCTTCGTGTCTATGAGAACAGCGATGGCGTCTTCGGGACGATCACGACACTGGAATACTTCGCAGAGGCGGACATTGGAGGCAATGGAACCGTCGTGCCATCACCACTTGGCTTCGAGAAAACCAAAATGTCCGATGACGACTATGAGTCCATAACTGAAGTAAGCGGAATCGCGTATAACGTCAGCACATACACTGCACAGGGAGAGGTCGATGCCCAGTACGAAGACCCAAAGAGCGGGGACTACACCAACACAAAGACCGAGGATGGGTCCTACGAGGTCCTCAGAGAGAAGAATTCATACCCACTCAAACTCAATGGGAAGTATCGTTACCTCATTCGCAATTGGACTGGCAATCTAGCAACGCATGGGCACGCCTTCCTGTTTGGAGATGTGCCGAATGGGGATCTCATTAAGCTCTACATCAACAGCTACATAAGCAACGGAACAACCAACGAGCCATTCAATATGGGCTGGTCCAACGATTGGACAGCGAACCCGACTTACATCTCAGATATCTCAAGGACGACAATAGGGACAGATGAATTCAATCTGAAGGCTGCAGGGTTCACTGGCGGACCGCTCATCATCTGGATATGGGATGATGATCACAGCGAGAAAGACATCACTTCCCTTGATGAGGCACTGAGTTGGCTATCCATCGACTACATGGGTGTGAAGGTCTTTACGGCAAACGGAACGACGAGCACTCTGGACCACATCTGGAGAACCGATTCCATCCAGGCCAATGGGCACGCATACAAGTTCTTCTTAGAGGCCTATCACGATGACAACGCTGAGAATGACCACTTCACGTTCCAGTACTCCCAGAACCAAGGAGGTCCCTGGACGGACATGGTGACCATAGTACGCACATCGGATCCTAACGACTATACTGGGGCCACGCTTCCCACAACGGTCGCAGGAAACGCATACATAAAAGTTATCGACACCGACGGCACGAACGGTAGACTCAACAACGACACTGTGTATGTGGACCATATGTTCATCAGGAGATACTATGTCTCGACAACCCCACTCTACTCCATCGACCTCGGTAGCACCGTGAATAGTATCGCCGTCGGTGATGTGGACGGTGATGGTGATAATGACGTTGCTGCGGCGACTTCCAGTGGGAACATCTATGTGAGGTACAATGATGGCCTGGGTGACCTGGGTTTGGTGGACGTGCTTGCGGCAACTGGCTCAGTTCTACAAGTGGATCTTGCCTATATTGATGGCGACGACGCCCTCGATGTCGTCGCGGGAACGGACGACAACAAAGTCTACTGGTTCGAGAATGCCCTTCCACAAACCTCATGGGATAGGGAAAAGATTGCGGACACCGATGGTGACGTCACGGCCCTGAGGGCCGGAGATGTCAATGGTGATTACTGGGACGATATCGTGATAGGAACAGATACAGGGAAGATCGTCTGGTACAAGAATGAGCGTCCTGGCTGGAAGACAGAGATCGTGGATAGCCGCAATTCACCCATCTACGATCTGGACATCGGCGACGTTGACCGAGGAGTGACGATCGAGCTAGAGAGGGACTAGTCGCTCCAGGTGCTTGAGGACGCCATCCGCCCTTTCCACCTCAATCAGGGAAAGGACCCTTGACCATTTGCCCGCCATCTTCGACAGTCTCAGAGCGATATATCGCTCCCTTTCCTGTTCAAGCCGCTCAAAACCATTATGCCTGTTGACGTACGCGTCGAACTCCAGCACGAAGTCCCCCGGTGACTGGGCCTTGAACTTCTTCCCAACGAGTGCGCGAGAATCCCTGGTCTGCTTCATCACGTCGACGACGGAGACAAAATTGCAGTACGCCTCGGTGTACAGGTGTTCATTCATGTCCACGGCCATGCACGGGACCCGCAGGCGTCTCGCAACCGCGATACACTCGGAGTAGCAGGGTGGGGGCTTCCTCACGTCTCCGAACTTCTGCAATCCCTTCATGTAGGCCTCCTCGTGAGCGCTTGACGGCTCTGCCTCTTGATTCCCCAGGGTGCCCAGCGTCCTGAGCTCCTCCTTTGAGATGCAGATGCCCAGTGCGTCCGGTTTGGTCTCTTCAATCGCCCGCTCGACCTCCTCCGCCTCGCTGACGAGGCCCCTGATCACGGGTAACACGAAAATCCTGGAGCCGCCCCTCCCAATGGAATCCATCGAATCACTTCTTCCTTTCCAAAATCAGGTCCAGCATCCCTTCCCTGTCCTTGACCTTCTTGAGCTCCTTCTCGAGGATGATCGGCGTCCCTTCTATGTTCCGCTTCACAGTGAGCTGCCTGACGAAAATCACAGAGTCCTTCTCGACAACGCTGGAGATGTTCGCTACAATCTTCGCCTTGGTCGAGAGATCCGATTGTCTCCTTTCCAGACCCGTGAGCAGAATCACCTTCCTGTCCCTTGTCACGGCATCGAACGGGCATCTGATGGTCGGCACGATGCTGTACCCAAGCATGGACAGATGACCGAAGACATCCCTCTCGAACTGGTCGAGCTGATTCCACGACGTCATGATCTCATCGGCATCCGGTTTCAGGTGGAAGGGGTCCACGGCCTGGACGATAGGCTCCCCCAGGAACTCCTCGAGCCTCAAGGCGACATCTACGGTGGCGCCCATCCCGTCCTCGTACATCTGGATCGTCCGCCTGGACACGCCCGCGATCTCCGCCAGTGCTCCCAAGGAGATGCTCTTCTTCTCCCTTGCACGGCGTATGATCGTCCCGTCGAGCTTCACGTACAGGCCGCCCGGTGCGGAGAACATGAACGGTGGCACGCCCTCGACGAAGATGTCCGTGAAGGTTCCAAGAGAAAGGATCGGGATCCCGAACCGGGAGTATATCGCCCCGTCCTCCAGTTTTCCAGCCCCGCTCTTCCCCGCCAGTATGAGAGGCGTCCCCTCGAGGCAAGATGCAATCATCTTCAGCTCCTGCGAGCGCTTCCTGCCCAGCGAATCGATGTTCAGAAGCACTTTCGTGACCAGCAGCGTGTCGTCCCGCCTGGCGACGAAATCGAAACTAATCCTCCTTGTGTCCAGTCTCTGGGACAGATAGAATCCAGTCTTCGCTAGGATTTCCCGAGATGTATCGATTATCTGCTGGCGGTTCACAATTTCAATAACGTGGACTCTTCTATATAAAGATAATCAGCTGCCTGGGGTCGGTCTTCTTCTCTTTGGACCCTGCCAGTTCACGCGACATCGGCCGTGGCGTTCCGGGAAGGTTTATAGAGGACTGACACTATCGAGACCAGGATGAGCGCCGTTCTCAAGGACGGGGAGATAGAAATCCTTGACGAGTCGGAGGCCAGCCAGATATATAGCAAAGGTTATTTCGGCAAGCCCCAGTCCGGAGGTTCCCTAAGGATGGACCTGATCGAGGGGCTCTACCTGGTTGAGAGTGGAAGGCTAGAGGTGGAGATGGACGGGAAGAACGTGAACGCCAACACCCTCATCCGCCTCGGTCACAAGAGGGAGGGGAATTTCGAAATCAGATACCTTGTTTACAGAGATATGAGGAAGAGAGGATATGTTGTCAAGTCAGGCGTTGGCCCTCTGGATTTCCGCGTCTATCCGAGAGGAGGAGGACCTCCGACTGCGGCCTCGAAATACTGGGTCATCGCGCTCTCCGAGAGAGCGGTATTCGATCTTAAGGGGTTGATCGGACTGGTGGACAGGGCCGTGGCGGCCCGGAAATCGCTACTCGCGGCGGTGGTGGACGAGGAGGGCGACCTGACATACTACAAGGTCTCCCAAGTCAGTCCGAAGGGGCGAGGGAAGAGAAGGAAAGCCAAACACCCCGCTGAAGCGATCTTCTTCGGCGACAGGGTGATGATACTGGACCCCGAGGATGCCAGGAGAATCCACGAGAGCGAGTTCTTTGGACGACTGATCGGAAGCAGGCTCCAACTCTCGCTCATCGAGACAGCGTTCCTGTTGAAGAGGGGCGACATCGGGGTCGTGAACGGCAGAACGGGGAGAAGGATCTCCGGGACCACGTTCCTCAAGGAAGCTGTGAATGTGCAGGCGGATTTCCGAATGAGGCTCAGGGTCTACGAGGACCTGAAGGGGAGGGGGATCGTCGTCAAGACGGGGTTCAAGTACGGCTCGCACTTCCGTGCATACAAGGGGGATCCGGCTACCGGCCACGCGAAGTACTTGGTCCATTCGTTCCCGGCGAGCTACAAGGGCATGTGGCCAGAGGTGAGCAGAGCCGTTAGGTTGGCTCACGGGGTCAAAAAGGACATCCTGTTCGGTCGGGTCGGAAGGGAAATCGACTACATCCGACTGTACAGGATCAGACCCTAGAGCTCGATCTCGATACCCAGCTTGTCGGTCAGCTCCTTGTATCTGTTCCTGATGGTGACTTCTGTCACGCCCGCGACGTCCGCGACCTCTCTCTGCGTCCTTCTCTCGTTGGCCAGTATCGATGATATGTAGATGGCCGCCGCCGCGACACCTGTGGGTCCCCGGCCAGACGTAAGCTCTCTGTCCGATGCGTCCTTCAGGATCTCGATCGCCTTCGACTGGACCTCACCGCTCAGTCTCAACTCGCTGCAGAACCTCGAGACGTAGTCCTGAGGCTTGGTCGGCAAGAGCTTCAGCTTGAGCTGACGCGTCATGAAGCGGTATGTCCTTCCGATCTCCTTCCTTCCCACTCTCGATGACCCAGCGATCTCGTCGAGCGTCCTAGGGACGTTGCACTGCCGGCACGCCGCGTACAGAGAGGCCGCCACCACGCCCTCAATGCTCCTCCCGCGAATCAGGTTCTTATGCACAGCCTTCCTGTATATCATCGCGGCGGTCTCCCGCACGTTTCTGGGGAGTCCCATCCCGCTTGCCATGCGGTCGAGCTCGCTCAGGGCGAACGCGAGGTTCCTCTCCGTGGCGTTTGAGACCCGTATCCTCCTCTGCCACTTCCTCAGCCTGTACAGCTGAGCTCTGTTCCTGGTTGGTATGCTCTTACCATACGAGTCCTTGTTCTTCCACCCGATGGTGGTTGAGAGTCCCTTGTCGTGCATCGTGTACGTCATGGGAGCGCCTGTCCGGGCGCGCTTCTCGCCTTGTTCGACGTCAAATGCCCGCCACTCAGGTCCTTGGTCTATCATCTGATCGTCAAGAACAAGACCGCATTCCTCACAGACGAGCTCTCCCTTCTTGTAGTCCCTTGTGATATGAGAGCTCCCACACTCTGGACACCTTGTGACTTCAACCGTTGTCTCGACTTTCTTCTTTTTCTTTGGCATGTCACGCCCCCATTATTCTAGGTGCAGTTCCTTACCAATCACTCCCAATAGTCTCCGTTTTCCCGATGTCGGTTTCACGGTAACGTAGGGGCGGGAGACTGGGCCGAACACCCTTTCGACCCGACCGATCTGCTGTCCATCACCGGTGAATACCTTATCTCCCAGGCTCGGAGCGGCTTCGGCACGTGTTACCAGCGTTCCTCGATATGAGACGTCCACCACAATTCCCAAACGTTTCATCTACTCTCCAACGTGAGAAACCTGACTGGTCTCGTTGCAATACCCAGTACTGTATTTAAGGCTTTCGCAAATCTTTATTGGTAGAAGACGGACTGCGGACCTGTAAGCTCTCTCGACCCAAGACAATCCTTTTAATATGGTTTGATGATTGAGCGGGCGATGGTCGAAAGACTGGTTCAGCACAAGCACTGCAGGCAATGCGGGCTGGCAACTCCCGCGAAGGACGTCTTCTGTTCGGAGGACTGCGAGAGCGATCACAAGAGGATGTTGAGGAAGAAGAAGAACCAGCTCCTCTTGCTGTATGTGAGCAGCATCGTCGTACTCATACTCATTCTCCTCCTGAGCTGGGGGTTGCCCTTCTGAAGGTCTGCCTGGGCGGGACCTTCGACAGGATTCACAAGGGACACAAGGCTCTGCTCGCGGAGGCGTTCGAGATCGGCGACGAGGTTGTCATAGGCCTCACCTCGGACGAGATGGCGCGGTCTGAGAAGAGCTCCTCGGTGTCCCCATACGATGCAAGAAAGGCAGCGCTCAACAACTACCTCGCGGCCAGCGGACACTCCAACTTCGAGATCGTGAGCATCGATGACAGGTTCGGACCGGCGAAGACAGAGCCGATCGACGCGATAGTGGTCTCGAAGGAGACGAAGGGGACCGCAGAGGAGCTCAATGCGGAGAGGATGAAGTCTGGACTCAGCCCCCTGAAGATCGTCGAGATAGGCATGGTCCTTGCCGACGACTGCGCTCCCGTGTCCTCGAGCAGGATAAGGCTCGGAGAGATGGACGAGGGCGGCAAGATGGTTCGGCCGCTAATCGTCAACGTCGGGTCGAAGAACAGGACGAAGATATGGGCGGTCAGGGATGTCTTCCTGAAGCTCTTCGGCAAGGTGGAGGTTCATGGTGTTCCCGTGTCCTCCGATGTACCCAAGCAGCCCGTTGACGAGGAGGCTATCCGGGGCGCCGTGAACCGCGCCCAGGCAAGCCTCGGGGATGCGGATTTCGGCGTCGGGATAGAATCGGGAGTCGTCTGGAACGAGGAGGCGGGTTCGCATCTCTGCGTCCAGTTCTGCGCGGTCGTGGACAAGCTTGGAGAGGTAACATTGGGGCACAGTGCGGGATTCACGCTGCCTGCCGAAGTTGCGGAGAAGATTCGGGCGGGAAGCGATCTCGCGGAGGCCCTGTCGGGTGTGGAAGGTGTCCGAACGGAGGAGAGCAAAGGTGCTGTTGGGTTCCTGTCCGGTAATCTCATTTCCCGATCGAGTCTCACTGAGTCCGCAGTTCTGATGGCGATGATCCCGCGAATCCGCAGAGACCTCTACTTCCCAGTCTGAGCGATCCTCGGAATCTCCGACTTCTATTCTCTCTGCCCTTCGCGAGGGAGCGTTCTCCTTCCGAGGCAAACATGCGGGCGGGAGTTACTGCCCTGCTCAAGCACTCCGACGGACTACTGAAGGAATCGACGCAGCAGAGCATAGGATTCCTATGGCTCGCGTATAGGATTCGTATAGGATCCCTATGGAAACTGTATAGGATTCATATGGGATTTGTATGGAATTTGTATGCAATCGGTATGAGTATCTCCTGAGCATCCCCTGAGCATCCTATGGTCATCTCCTGCGAAAGGTATAGAAGAGCTATGGGAAGAGTATGGGGAGAATATGGAAGTGGAGAGGAAGAACTTGACCGTTCAGGGCAGTCCTTCGCAAACCTTTATACTCTTTCCATCGATTGCGGAGCGGGGGTTATATTGAGCGTCAAAGTGGCGATCAATGGCTATGGGACGATAGGTAAGAGGATAGCCGACGCGGTAGCTTCGCAGGATGATATGGAAGTGATCGGTGTAACGAAGACCAGACCGACCTACGAGGCGAAGATGGCAATCTTGCGGGGATACCCGTTCTACGCAGCATCCGAGGAATCTGTAGGACGCTTCAAGGACAAGGGAATTGAGGTCCAGGGGACCCTTGACGACCTGCTCGAACAGGCTGACATAGTCGTGGACGGGACCCCCAAGAACATGGGATACAAGGAGACCTACGAGAAGGCGGGCGTGAAGGCCATATGGCAGGGAGGCGAGAAGCACGAGTTGACCGGGCTTTCGTTCAACGCCCAGGCGAACTACGACGAGGCGCTCGGCGCCGACTACGTCAGAGTCGTTTCATGCAACACGACCGGACTCATAAGGACGCTGTACCCCCTTCACAAGGAGTTCGGAGTGGAGTATGTCATGGCCGTGATGATCAGGCGGGGAGCAGATCCCTGGGATACGAAGAGGGGCCCCATAAATGCGGTGGAGCCCGTGCTCAAGGTTCCGTCACACCACGGTCCCGATGTGCAGACGGTCATGCCCTACCTGAACATCCAGACGACCGCGGTGAAGGTCCCGACGACCATAATGCATCTCCATTCCCTCATGGTCAGGCTGAAGCGGGAGGTCAGCAGAGATGATGTCCTCAAAGTGTGGGAGAACTCCCCGAGGATCCTCTTCGTTGAGGGGGAGGAGGGAATCAAATCCACGGCCCAGATCATGGAGATGGCCAAGGACATGTGCAGGAACAGGGCGGACCTGTACGAGATAGCCGTGTGGCGGGACGGCACCCATGTGGTGGGCGATTCGCTCTACTACTACCAGGCGATCCATCAGGAGTCCGATGTCGTGCCCGAGAACGTGGACGCGATCAGGGCCATGATGGAAATCGAGAAGGACAACATGAAGAGCATGAAGAAGACGGACCTCGCATTGGGCATAGAGTGCTAGATTCGATGAGCCAGATGGTGAGGTTCAAAACCTTACATTGTCAGAAACTTGACAGAAGCCCCGCAGGGAAGCGCCGCGAAAATGGGGGTAGCGAGAACGGAGCGCCACCGATTTTGAGGGTAGAGGCGAAGCCGAGCACCGCGAGTTTCGAGGTCAGTTGGAGCGCCGTACGGCTTCGAGGATTTCCGAGATACGATCTGCGATATCATCCTCTACACCAGACTGCAAGAGTGAATACATCGCTTCTCGTATCTTTCCGTCAAGCCCATAGTACTTGACGTTGCCCAGCGAAGCATGCGGCTGAAGAGCTAGATATGTTTCATGGTCACTCTCAAGAACCCAGAAGACAAGGAGTTCCACGGCGTCTGGATGTCCTGCGCCTACGAGGACGTTGAACGCCCTCTTCGCAATCTGGCGCGAAGGCATCGACTTCCCGATTTCCCTGATCTTCTCCATCCATCGAGACACCACATTCTTCTCAATGGTTCTCCCTCTGTAACCAAGAATACGGAGGAATTCAAGAGCGCCCTCGATTTCCTTCTCGGATTTGGAGTCCAACGTTTTCCTCACCAGTTCCGGGATTTCCTCGTGCTCGAATATGATGTACGTGTGCACCATGGACTCGAGGTCCATCAACGCCTCAAGACGAAGCGACGGATTCTCGCTCTTGAGCATCTTCACAATCAAAGAGGCTTCTGAATCCGGGATTTGCTTCCTTGGAGGCTCTCTCTGTGCCGGCGTTATTTCTGGCCTTTCTCCATGGAGCAATCCCTTCATTCTCAGACGCATGATTACACCAGCGCTATCAAGGTAGTCTGTCTTATCACCGATACGTATGGGGAACCGGAACTTGTCATCGCAGTGTGGCACGGTGCCCTCCGGTACTTCGAGAACAAGGAACTCCTTGTTTCCCCATGAAATCCGCTTGCTGTTGATAGCAACAGGTGGGCGGCAGTTCCCTGCCTGCTGAGAGATTCTGCTAGGGTCTCTCTCATCTATCTGGCATCCAATAGGATTCTTCTCATCGGTAAAACCGAAGACAATGTGACCTCCTTCGTGATTGGCCAAGGCGGCTATGTCCGTCGACAATCCCCTAATCACCTCATCCGAAATCTCCCTCTTGAGTTCCACGTGAGAACTCTCGGCATCACGAACTAGCTCCTCAAGATCATCCAGCGTCTTAACCATGTCATGTCCCTCCACATAGAACTTCCATCTACCCAAAGAAATCGGATAGCTCCCTTTCTATCCTTTTCCAAACAGGAATACTACAGTCAATTGTCACGTGCACGGTGTTCTCACGGACTTCATAAGTCCCTGATAGAAGACCAGTTGGATGAGAGAAATTCCCCCTCCGAGCGTTGCCAGACAGTGACCATCCATTCTCTTCGGCTCGCTGGTTCACGATTCTGAATAGGTCTTCTGGAGTGTATTTCAAGTCAATATCGTATGTTCTTCTCGCCATTGTCAGAGATATGGCATTGGTTCCTTATCTATGTGTCCCACGACGTGCGACGACGACTATCCAGCGTGTCCGTTGTACCGGACCAGGAGGCTGTAATCTGGAAAGGGAATCTCCCCGTAGGTGAACGGCTGGAATCGTCCACTGCCTTCAATGATCCCCTCTCCTACGTTGAGGGCGTCGATGGTTGGCTGATACACTCTGGACCATCGGGGCCTGCGAGCTGCGGGCAGGTAGGTGAAATACTGGAGCTTCTCGACCAGTCGGTTGTCAATGTCGCTGATGTTGTGGGTCGTTACACAGACGGAGATTGAGCGCCTTCCGATAGTTTTCTTATTTGACTCCGAGCTCTATCATCTTCTTGACCAGAAGTCTCTGAACATCTTCATCTTGGAGTATCGTTGAGAGCTTTCCATCCAGGCTCTCCATTTCGTCCTGCAGTGCTGCCGCAGTCTGAATATCGAGTATGGCCCCACACCCAGTGCAGAACCTACCTGTAGCTTTGGACAAGGCTCAACACGAACTCAGGGAGGACCTCCAACCCATACCTCTCACAAACGAGCATAGAAGAATACTTCCCCTGAAGAAGGGATCATCGTACTGCGTAGCTGTATCACAAAGTCGTCTTACGGTCGCTAGGGATGAGGAATGAATACAGCATTTGGTGTCATATGGAAATGCGTACAGGTTTCTGATCTTGGGAATGATTGTGCAGATGGTGGCGGAGTCTGCTACCCAGGAGAGGTTTCCCACTTCGAGCTTTCCGGAAGGTCCTCAGGGTCCCGCTTCATCTGGCCCTTTCCTTCTATTCACAATCAGCAGTGCAAGCATCACCACGACAATCCCAACTGGAAGACCTACTGCGATCCACATCCAATCTTGAGAACCCTCCTTCGGCAGAGGACCTCTTTCGAGCACTATCTCTCCAATATCAATCGTCGGTGTGCCTTCCGATACAGAGAATATCATTGTCTCATGGCCCACATATCCCTCTCTGGATACAAGCACCGTGTAGCTGCCGAAAGGAACATCGAAAAACTCAAAAACACCATTTGGATCGGCGGTCTCAGCATCCACTATGTTGCCAGTGCCCACATCCTTCAGTTGGACGACTGCGCCTTCCAACGGATTCCCTTCCTTGTCCTGAACCGTCCCTGCTATCGTGCCTGTTGTCGTTAGTTCGGCTTCCGTCGTCCAGGTCCATGCATAAGGAGTAGTTGCCAATGGATTGCCGTTCACATCGTCGGCTCCTGACACAGTGAATGTGTATGTGATGGAGAATGCAAAGTCATCGCGCGTCCCTGTTATCTTGGTGTCTCCAGCATTCCATGTCCACGTCCAACCTCCGACATATGGGTCGATTGTGAAGTCGAAGCTTGTAGTATCCATCGCCTCGCTGAACCTAACAACGACATCTTGGGTGATTTGCACATTTGAATCGGAGCTTGCTGGTGTCGTGGAAAGAATCGATGGTGGCGTGACATCGCCCGACGGAGCAGCAACAGCAATTGTATGCAAGACATCTGCTAACGTGTTAGCAGCTCTATTCAAAGATGCACCCGCACTGTCTTTGAACGCAGGATCTAACCAGTCATAACTACTGTCCATCCAAGTGCAGCTTTTGATATCGGCACCATCCCCGAATGTTGTACTATAGGCAACATCAAGTGCGGCATCGTAAGCATCTATCGAAAAAAGAGCCCCATCGAAAGCAAGATAGGGATCGAACATGCTCGACATATAGCTCGTCGTCCGATCTCTAACGTAGTTCTCATAATCGCTATGGTGCGTCTCCGCACCCCAATCAGTGCTCGAGCCCATAACGTGCCCGAAAACAGCTAGGTCGACTATGTAGTGGCTCATAACACCTGCGTATTTGGCTGCCAGGGCATCGTTCCCACTATTGAGATGGTCGATGACATCCTCGTATGCTTGCTGGGCTCTTGTTGCAGAAATACCATCCTGCAGATTACCGGACGAATAGTAGTAGACATGGTGGTTGAAAGAGTCACCGATGCCGTCGGGCGCTCCACCGTTGTCCGGTAGCTCAGTACCGTAGAGATAGTCTTGGAGGTTGCTAAGGATGTATTGCTTCTCATTGCTCGGAAGCCAGTCCAAAGCATGCTCAGCTATCCAGTCGTGTGTGCCGTAATCAGGATTCGAGGGGTCGGCGCTGTATCCGCCATTGGACCACGCGACGGTTTGTGATGCTGCGAGCAATATTGGGAGCATGCCTGCAAGCATGATTGCTGTTATGATGTAGACCTTAGTCCTCCTGAGATTCTCCTCCATTCCGCCGTTTCCCCCGAATGGCTGAGTGTTGAATCCGTTGCGCCGATAAAAGTGTTTCCCAGAAGGCATTTCAGAATCACTTCTCGGGAGCCATTTCAGAGGGAACAGTTTGCCATCGTAACGTCGCTGTTCATATCGAAGGAAATCACTTCTCGTCTGAAGGTAGGCTCTTGGAGGCTTTCTCGTGGATTCTGAGCCACTTTCACTTTGGGATGAGCGGAAGCTGTCAAAAGAGAACCACTGCCAGAGAGCAGTCTGTCTGCCTCTGTGTGCATTTCCTGACTCTCCTTCGCTAGAGTGCATTGGGACGGTCCTCTCAAACCGTTTCCCATCCCGAGAGGGATATGCAAATAGGATGATATGATTATTTTCTGAGCATATGTGATGGAAAGTGTCTAATAGCAGGTATGATATAAAGCTCAGCAAAGCATATAGTCTGATAATCCATGCTTAGCATATCTTGGTATCAGACAAGTCTGCTTTCGGGGATGATGAAGTGGAAAAGAAGATTCTGGAGGCAATTCGCAATAGTCCAAGGGGAACCTATATCGAAGAGCTGGCGAGGGAACTCAAGTTGAATAGAGCGACTATCAAGGATCGGGTAATCAGATTGGAAGCTCAGGGAAAGATAGAGGCCGAGAAGAAAGGAGCTACCAAGATGCTCTACTACAAAGAGGACGGGAACTGAGTTCCAGTGGAAATGACGGGGACGGTGTCTTAGTTGGCCGGCGAAGTGATTTTGGGCGATGCCCTGGAAGGCATGGAGAGACTGGACAAAGAGACCTTCGACTGCGTCTATGCAGATCCAGACTACAATGTGGGAGTGAACTACAATGGCAAGAGGTACAAGAGATCTTTTGAGGAATACATCGAATGGTGCTCTGAGTGGTCAAGGGAAGCCCACAGGCTACTCAAACCCACCGGTAATTTCTTTGTGGTGAACTACCCAAGGAACAATGCCTATCTTTGGGCAAGCACTCTGGACGAATTGTACCACGATGTGCAGGAATATGTGTGGGTCTATAACACCAATGTGGGGCATTCACCGAAGAGATTCACTACAGCTCATAGGTCAGTTCTCCACTGTCGAAAGACCAATGACAACAACTGGTTCAAGGATCAAGTGGCTCAACCGTACAAGAATCCCACGGACAAACGCATAAGAAGGAACATCGCCAACGGATCTAAGGGAAGAATGCCGTATTCTTGGCTCTATTACAACCTCGTGAAGAATGTCTCAAGGGAAAAGACAAATCACGTATGTCAAATCCCACAGAAGCTTTCGGAACTGCTATTCAAGGCCTCCATGAAAAAGGGTGACAAGGTCCTGGTGATGTTCGGGGGCTCGGGTAGTGAAGTCTTGGTGGCAACTCGTCTTGGGCTGGAATACACGACCTTCGAAATAGACCCCAAGTATCACAAGCTCATTCTCAAGCGAATCAAGAGAGTAGAGACGGCGGTCAGAGAGGGAGAGTTGAAGCCCCTAACATATTATACTGAACCGCTCTCACAAACTCAATAGAATTGAAGTCCAGAGAGTTCTTGAACCTATACTCATGAAGCCTTACATAGCTCTGCTTCTTCGACTTAACCATGTTAGCGTAGATGTATCTGAGGCTGAACTTCGGTGGGATGACTTTCTCCCTCTGGAACTTCTCGAAATACTTCATCGCTGTGAATAGCTGTCTGATCTCGAAGTTCGTCCTTGTCCCTCTCTTCACTTCTATTGGAGCGATAACGTCTTTGCCCTCCACAAATCCATCGATCTCCAATTGAAGTTGGTCTGGGTAGAAATCGTACTTGCCTATCTTGAAGTGAAATGAGAACTTCGAGCGTCTGGAATTGTGGATACGCAAGTCAGCGTCTCTCCGTCCGCATAGGAAATCGTGGAGTATCCTCTCGTTGTAGAGTGTCGAGAATGCCGAAGCCTCACTCGCTCCAATCTCGTCCAACATGCTACCCCTCAACTTCCAGGGTTTGACTTCGTCCACATCCTCCAAGTAGTGATAACCGGTACCGCTGACGAAGGCATGGTTTCCCCTTCCGAGATGGATGATAAAATAGCCCTCATCTTTCAAGGCTTCGGGCAACCTCTCATAGGTGTCAAACTTCGTCGCATCGAACTGATTGACAAAGGCATACTTGACACAAATCTCCCTCACTTGGGGCGTGTTGAAATTGATGACATCGAGTCTTTCATCTTCGGGTTTCAGTCTTGTGAATAGCTCCGTAATGATTCGCCGTTTCTTACCCTCTTTCTTTGCCATCTTTTCAGACAAAGAGGCAGTGGACTATTAACCTTTGGTGAGTGAGTCAATGTCCGACAGCTGCCATCCAGTATTCCGAGGAATATCCTAACTAACGGGAAGGGACCCCGTCCGACTTCTGTCAGCCAGCATTTCGAAGGAGTGTATCACTTAACGGCACGGAATCTCTGAACCGAAACCAGCAAGTATGTCTAGTAGGTTAGGAAGGTCGATTCCTGCGAAAGGAAGGAGTGTAGACCATGCCTCGGAATCACCTGGAGCAACTGGTTCATGAATGGTATGAGTACAATGGATACTCTGTGCGGAGTAACGTCAAAGTGGGCCCACGTCCCCATGGCGGGTACGAAGGCGAATTGGACATTGTTGCTTTCAACCCAGAGTCAGGAGAGATTGTCCACGTTTGAATCTTCTAACGACGCTCTTTCTTGGATCAAGAGAGAGATGCGGTATGAGAGAAAGTTCAGCCTTGGAAAGAGATTCATTCCTGGACTATTTCCAAAGAGCCAGTCAAGACTAGATCAGATAGCTCTCCTCGTCTATGCAAGCAAGGATGCCCAAGGAAAGGAGTTGGGTGGAGGGTATGCACCATCGGTGGTTTTCTGGATGAGATATGTGCCAAACTCCTTGTGAAGCCCCCCCGAAGTGAGGCAGTTCCTGAGAACTACCCGTTGTTGAGGACCATTCAGTTTGTGTTGCACTTCACAGAGTTGGGAAGATCTAATCCTGATCGAAGCCTGAAAAATGAGAACCAAGTCGAAAAGCCCCGTTTCGAACCCATTTGGGCCCGAATCCCCGTGAGCCCGTACCTCTCTTGCTGGCTGAAAATCAATTCGCGGTTTCTTCAATCTTGCTATCTGATCCTACGGACTTCTTCTCGACAACATCCCTTACCCTCTCCCCAAGGGATGCCTTCGCGTTGGCTACTGCGGGCGAAAGGATTATAGAACCCGAGCCATATGTGAAGCTCCAGAGGGGAGGAATGTGAAAGTGTCCTGGAGGGCTCAATCATGGTGAAGTGCAAGAAGTGCAACAGAGAGATTCCGGTCGCGTCGAACTTCTGTCCACGCTGCGGGTCCAAGCTCGGATTGGAGGCGAGGATCAAGAAGTGGAACCCGACGCAGAGGAAGGCGACGAACCTTGCGAAGACGCTCCAAGGACTGCGCCTGCAGAGGAAGGGAATCAAGAACGAGGCGGATGTCGAGAAGCAGATCATCTCGCTCCTTGCCGATGAGAGGGGCTTCCGGCACCGGTGGGGAGAGAGATCCGACGTCAAGCCCGTGTACGCCCTGGGATTCAAGCACGGTCCGGACGCTGAGGTCAGGGGGATAGCCCTCGAGGTGAAGTACGCCACGGGCTCGAGACACATCCAGCAGGCGATCGGACAGGGGTTCCTGTACCACACCCAATATCCCTACGTCATGCTGTTCCTAGTCGATGGGACGAAGTCGAAGAAGATCAAGAAGAGCCTGGATTCCAAGGACGCCCAGCGGTTCGTGAGGAAGCTCAAGGAGATGGGGCTGTATCTGATCGTGAAGTGAGGGAGATGAAGAAGAAGGTTCTACTGGCGGCCAGCATCACCGTGGCACTCATCGCCGGTGGTGCTGGGGCATACTACGTGAGCGAGCTACTCGCAGACGAGACCTCGACAATCATCTTCGAGTATGACGGAACGGTAGGTGGATCTGGAACGTTTCTGGGCGAGTTTCAGGCATACAGGGATATGGAGATATCCTGGAATTCGACGCCGCACATAGAGGTCCGAGTCCGATGGGTCTCAGATGGTGAGACAGTCTGGTGGGGAAGCGGAAGAGACAACACGGATCCCCGTGCAGCCAACAATACCATTCAGATAAACCACGCGGATGAAGGACGCCTTCTCGAGGTCTGGACGCGTCAATATGGTCTTGAAGAGGGAGAACGGTTTAGCGTGCATCTCGTAGTCCGGGCCATCGGATGAGCTGGAAGTGATTATAAGATTCCCCAAGGCTGAATGTCAACTGCTCAGAACCTCGCTCAGCAGCTTGTTGCTAGAGGCGAGTGTCAGTTTTGTGTTGCACGTTGCCGGAGAGAAGGCGAACTCGACCTCCGTGATCGTGTAGTCCCCTGAGAGGCCATACTGGGCGTTGTCGAGACTCACGAACTCGCCCACGGTGAATATGCCCCGGGGGATTCCGGATCGCCACAGCCACGGCGAAAACGGGCCCTCGGTGCAACGCCACGTATGTCTGGGCCCGCCTGAGCAGGACGTCCCTGTTCGTTGTCGGGAGCGAACACTGGCGACCTCTGCGACAACTGCAACAAGAAGGTCGTGGAGCTCTGCGAGATGCTGAGGGGGGGAATTTTCTGCCGTTCCGAGAAGCGAATATGGGTCATCGCCAACGAAGTGATGCTGGACGCTGTCCCCGTGGTCCGAGAGAAGGTTGCTGAGGGTGCGGATTTCAAGCTCGTAATCGACCAGACCTTCAAGGCTCCTCCGTCGTTCGAGCCCTCCTTACCTGAGCTTTGGCGGCAGGTGCCAAGAATCCCCGTTGCCACGGCGGTTACGGAGAAGGAAGGGATGGTCTGCTTCCTCGATCGCGAGCTAATGGTGGATTACACCGTCGCGTTCACGTCTGATGAGCCACCGTTCTTGAAGCGGTGCGAGAACCTCGTTGACAACCTTTGGAAAGAAGGCGTCCCGCTTCAATGATAGTACTCTCGAAACCGCTCGGCTAGAGGTCACGGGCGAACATGAATCCTTCATTCATAGGAGTGATGTTCCCCTGCAGAAGCGGGGAATAGTAAGGCATTATTAGGCAGATACGCAGATAGCCCAAGAGGTGCAGTCCATGAACGAAGAGAAATCCACGGAGGAAGAGGGCCACAGGAAGTTCGCGGTTGACGCTTTCAACCTGGTCTGGGATCTTCTCGACAAGGAAGAGAGAACGGAGGGAGAGGATGACAAGATGGTTCATGCAGTTCATACGTCTCGCTTCCACTGGGGCGAGATAGGAACGCCTCTGGAGTTCGAGAGAGGCGAGTGGCAGATCTCCCGGGTCTACTCGGTTCTGAACAAGCCAGAGTCAGCACTTCACCACGCAAAGAAGTGCTTGAGCATCTGCAAGGAGAGCGACATCGGAGACTTCGACATCGCCTTCGCGTATGAAGCCACGGCGAGAGCCAACGCCGTTGCGGGTGAGCAGGCCGAGGCTGAGAAGTACATCAAGTTGGGGAAGGAGGCTGGAGAGCAGATCGCCGAGAAGGGCAACAAGGACTACTTCTTCAGCGAACTGAAGACGATCCCTGGCTATCAGGAATGACGCTCGTCAGGGAATCATCGGCAAGGGCCGCACTACCTGGGCAACTCGAATAGCTGTATCCAGTTGCCATCAGGATCCTCGATGTATGCCCAGTTTGCGTCTGGCTCCTCGGCCACGTCCGAGACAGGCTCATGACCCTTCTTCTTGAGGTACTTGAGCGCCTTGTCCAGATTTCGGACTTCGAAGGTGAGATAGTCCAGCTCGTCCCCCTTCTTGAACGGCCCAGCCACCGGACTTCTGTCCGAATACCAATTGAGCGTCAGGACATGCCCGGTGCTTTCGCTCTGCAGGCCAGCGGTCTCGCCCTTGGTGAACGGAATCTCCGAGCGGCCCAAGAACTTCATACCCAGGACCTCCGTGTAGAAACGGATCGAACGGTCGAGGTCCTGAACGCGAATTCCCGTGAACGAGAACATGAACTTCATGGCCGACCGAATGGCTATGGATGATTAAGTCCTAACGATGGAACGGGAACCTTGTCCCGCCTCGCGATTGGCGATAATCGTCATTCCCATGCTTCAATCGGCCGTCTTTCTCAAATAACCTTTTAATAAGGTCACGGATTCACACACGGGGGTAGGACATGGAAGAAGTTGTACTGGCAAGTGCAGTTCGGACAGCCGTCGGTAAGTTCGGCGGGACGCTGAAGGATATCAATGCGCCTCAACTTGGCGGGTATGCAATCGCAGAGTCCATCAAGCGGGCAGGAATCGAGGGCAAGGACATCCAGGAAGTGATAATGGGCAACGTGGTCTCCGCGGGTCTCGGTCAGAATCCAGCAAGGAGGGCTATGATATTTGCGGGCCTTCCGTACGAGATTGGCGCCTTCACGATCAACAAGGTCTGCGGCTCGGGACTCAAGGCGGTGATGATCGCGGCGGACGCGATCAAGTCGGGGAGCTATGGCATCATCGTGGCCGGCGGAATGGAGAACATGAATCAATGCCCGTATCTGCTGACAAAAGCGAGGTACGGTTATCGCCTTTTCCACGGAGAGCTCGTCGACGCGATGGTCCACGACGGACTCTGGGACATCCACAACGACTTCCACATGGGATTGACAGGCGAGATAGTGGCCGAGAGGTTCAACATCACGCGCGAAGAAATGGACACGCTCGCATATGAGAGTCACTTGAAGGCCGCCAAAGCAACCGAGGAGGGCAGATTCAAGGACGAGATTCTCCCGCTTGAGATTCCACAGAGGAAGGGGGACCCGATCACATTCGATAAGGACGAGGGCGTTCGTCCCAATACAACACGTGAGAGGCTCGCCAAGCTCAAGCCAGCGTTCAAGAAAGATGGGATGATTACGGCAGGAAACGCATCACAGATCAGCGACGGCGCATCAGCCCTTGTCGTCATGGCGAAGAGCGAGGCTGAGAAGAGAGGCGTCGAGCCTCTCGCGAAAGTTGTCGCATACAACACGAGCGGCGTGGAACCAAAGCATGTCATGTCCGCACCGATTCCCTCTGTGAAGGCACTGCTCAAGGACAATGGCTTCATAATTGATGACATCGACATCTTCGAGCACAATGAGGCATTCGCGTCCGCGAGCGTGGCCGTGAGGAGGGAGATAGGAGTTCCTGACGAGAAGTTCAATGTCAATGGCGGTGCCGTCGCTCTCGGACATCCGATCGGGTGCAGTGGTGCGCGGGTCCTCACGACACTTCTCTACGCGATGAAGGACAGAAATGCGGGAAGGGGACTGGCCACCCTGTGCCTCGGAGGCGGGAACGCGGTCAGCATGATTGTGGAGATGTGATCATGGAAATCAAGCGGATTGGCGTCCTCGGTGCCGGCACCATGGGGAACGGAATCGCCCAAGTAGCCGCGCAGAGCGGCCACGAGGTTGTCATGCGGGACATCGAGCAGAGGTTCATCGACGGCGGGATGGAGAGCATCAGGAAGAACCTCTCTAGGGGTGTGAAGAAGGGCAGAATCACCGAAGAGCAGATGGAGACAACTCTGTCCAGAATCAAGCCGACGTTGGATATGGGGGACCTGAGCGGGTCAGACCTGGTCATCGAGGCGGTCATCGAAGACGCGGAACTGAAGAAGAGCGCGTTCAGGGAGATTGACGAACTCTGTGGGGATCATGTCATCATCGCAACGAACACCTCGAGCATATCAATCACTGATCTCGCATCGGCGATGGAGAGGCCTGAGAAGTTCATCGGAATGCACTTCATGAACCCTGTGCCTCTTATGAAGCTCGTGGAGGTCATAAGGGGGCTCCAGACAAGCGATGAGACAACGAGTGTGATATTGGACCTTGCGGAGAAGATGGGAAAGACGCCCGTGGAAGTGAACGACTACCCAGGTTTCATCTCGAACAGGCTGCTCATGCCGATGATAAACGAGGCCGCCTTCTGTTTGATGGAGGGAGTGGCGACGAGGGAGAGCATAGACACAGTGATGAAGCTGGGCATGAATCACCCAATGGGGCCGCTCGAACTCGCTGATTTGATCGGCTTGGATGTGTGTCTCTTCATCATGGAAGTCCTGTACAACGACTTCAACGACTCGAAGTACAGGCCCTGCCCGCTCCTGAAGAAGATGGTGAGGGCTGGATATCTGGGCAGAAAAACGAAGAGAGGCTTCTACGATTACTGATCCGGTATGCGGTCCTCTTCGGCGTCGATATCATCCGGCTCTGAGATTTCTGGCGGCGGCTCTGGCGGCGGCTCCACATAGGCAAAGTCCGCAGCGCCAGGCCACGTCTGGGCTCTCCTCTTTCTCCACCAGAGGAGCATGACGAGGACCACGACGAGAATCACAATCAGGAGGATCATCCACCATAGGTCGAAGAGGGTCAGAGTGTGCGTCAAGGTCACGTTCAGCTCTCTTACCTGATTGGGCTCCAGATCCACCGTTCTCGTCGCACCGTTGAGTCCTTCCTTCGAGAACCTGACGGTGTAGCTTCCCGCAGGTATGTCCTCGAAGATGTACGAGCCATTGGAGGACGTATGGACACTCATATCCAATGCCTGGATAGTGATGACTACGTCACGGAGGTCGACCCCGTTCTCGTCCCTCACCGTTCCGCGTATGGTGCCCGAACCGACATCGGTTGTGAAGCTCCAGCTGTGGTCGCTCGTCATATGATTGCTGGACCGGTCCATAGCGGACTGCGTTATGGTGACAGTGTAGTTCGCCCCGTAGCGAAGGTCGGAGTCGGGAATGAACGTCACCTCCTCGCCATTCCAGACGAAGATGCCGTCCCCCTCCTGCCATACCGTTGTCCCGTCGGTGAAGTGGAAGGCGCTCTGCACGGAGCTCTCGTCCATAAGCTCGCTGAACCCGATGACTATGTTCTCCGTCACTGGAACGCTGGACCCTGTGGGAGACTCGTCCACCACGGTCGGAGGAATGTTGTCAGGAATAATCTCCGTTGTGAAGCTCAGGCTGTAGTCATCGCCCCCGACGCCGTTACGGTCACCGTCGAGCGAGATTCCAGAGGCGTCGGTTGCCACCGATGCATCGAGCGTGACAGTGTACGTTCTTCCGTAGTAGAGGCTCATCGTGGGTTTGAACGTGAACTTGTCCTTTCCCATGTTCCACGTGACGTTGCCATCGGACTTGTCCCACGTTGTGGTGGAGTCCGTGTAGCTGAACGAATTGTTGACGGAATCCATATCCATGTTCTCGTTGAACCTCATCTCGATTTCCGTATTGATATCCACATCGGTCTGCCCAGATTGCGGGATGTTCCCGATGACCTGTGGCGGGTCGTCGTCCACGGGCTCCGTCGTGAAGTTCCAGATGAAGTCCACGCCGCCCGAGAGATACGAGCCACAGTTGTCTTTGGCCACCGTACCGTTGATCGTGACGTTGTAGTCCGTGCTCGTGTTGAAGTTATCGAACGGATTGAAAATCATCGTGTCGGAGATGTGATTGGTTGAATTCCACACGATTTCACCGTGGGACCTGTTCCAGATGTCGATTCCGTCCGTGTAGGAGAACGCGGTGGCGACCGAACTCTTGTCCATCGGTCTGTCGAATGTCACGATGATGTTGGAGGAGACAGAGACAAACGGCTCCCCGTCTGAGGGGCGCGTGTGGTTGACGACAGGTGGTGGCCCTAGCTCGGTCGTGAAGTTCCACAGGAAATCTGGCCCGCTATTCCCGTCGTTGTCCCCGTCGAGGTACTGCCCAGTCTCGTCCTTCGCGGTCGAGGAAAGTAGCGTCACGTTGTACTGCGTGCAGCAGGCATACGGCTCATCAGGCGTGAAGACGAACGAGACGTTCGTGGGCCAGGTGAAACTCCCGTGCATCGAGTCTCTCTTGATTTTCCCATCCTTGTAGCTCAGCGACTCCTCAACCGATGTCGTATTCATCAGTTTGCTGAACGTGACGTCAATGGCGGTGCCCACCGGTATGCCGCCGCCTTCCGGGCTCCAGGCAGTGACAATCGGCGGCTCGGACGGACCCATCGCGATGAACGTCTCAGTGTGCGACGAGTCCATTGGGACGAATCTTGGATTATTTAAGAAATCCTTCCCGGGATAGTATATCTCGACCCTCGTCCGATTGTCAAACGCGCCCGCGTTGGTGTACATCCTGTCCGTCACAACTATCCACCTGGCGTCACCAGAGGAATTGGTTTGCGGGTCCACCCCGCCAAAATGGGAAGAGGAGTATGCTGTCTGGTTCGGACCCACAAACGGAATGTCCGTGACGTTTATGTCGGCACCTTGGATCGGACTCATGGTCTCGTTCAGGACGAGTATGTCCAGGAAGTTCTTGACGGTCAGATCCGAAGTAGCATCAGCAACAGTGACGCTCCCGCCAAAGGGGGTGTTCAGCGTCGAGACGTGCGAGCTGTTGTCCAAAAGGAAATCGTTGGCCGCGCCAGTGAGAGTGCTGTTCTCCAGGACCGCAACGGAGTTGCTCGTCACAACAGAGTGTGAGGTGGAAGAGCTCACCGTTAGCTGACTGATGAGCGGGTCAGACTGGCTCACCATAAGTCCGATTCCCGTTCCGTAGATTGTGGTGCCCGTGAGCAAGACCGGCTGAGTGGTGCCGTTGATGAAAACGCCCACCGTCGAGTCAGATATGTTGCTCGAGATTATCGCCGAGTTGGAGCTGGTATCGTTGAACTGTATCCCCTCCCAGGGACCCACGCCCCACCCGCTGTGGTTGAACAAAGCGTCTACCGCAGCAAGTTGCCCCTCGACGTAGAGGGCGAAGCTATCGTTGAAACGGACATTGGTTCCCGATTGTATCGTCAGGGAGCCAGTGACGTTGAGATTACCGGCGGCTATGTACGGACTCCCCGTCGAGTCCCAGATCTGAGGCCCTGAGATCTCACCCTTGACGTATGTCTGCGCCTCCGCCGTCTGAGCGATAAGCACGAACGACGTCAGAAGTAGCGTTACCGTAGCGCCCACACCAAACAGGCCGAATCTAGTGTTTCCCATCCTCTTCACCTGGCCCTCTGGTCCATGCATTAGGGCGGTTCCTAATAATCTTTTTGCAGAATCCCGCCCGGAGACCCTGACCAGAAGTATTTTTATCTCCTACGCTGATAAGTCATGATTTCTCCACGGTGAAAAGATGTTACGGAAGGTGAAGAGACAGCACACGAGGGAAGAGGTCCTCTCCCTAATGGAAGGTCTCGTCGGGAGATGGTTCGAGAGCAAGTTCGATGCAATCACCGAGCCACAAGCCTACGCCGTGCCTCTGATCCATGAGAAGCGGAACGTCCTGGTCTCTTCGCCCACCGGATCGGGAAAGACCCTGACCGCCTTCCTCTCCATAATCTGCGAGCTCTACAGGAGGCAGCTGGCGGGCGAGCTTGAGGACAAGATCTACTGCGTGTACATCTCCCCGCTGAAGGCTCTCGCGAACGACATCAACAGGAATCTCACCGAGCCTCTCAGAGAGATGAGGGAGATTGCGGAAGAAGAGGGACTGGACGTCCCGGAGATACGCGTTGCGGTGAGGTCGGGGGACACCTCCCCGTACGAGAGACAGAAGATGGCGAAAAGGCCGCCGCACATCTTCATCACGACGCCGGAGTCCATCGCGCTCGTGCTCTCAACCCCGAAGTTCAGCAAGAAGTTCAAGGACGTCCAGTACGTGATCGTGGACGAGATACACGAGGTGTGCTCCTCCAAGCGAGGCGTTCATCTGTCGCTATCCCTAGAGAGGCTGAGAGAGCAGATCGAGCACGATTTCGTCAGGATAGGCCTCTCCGCCACGATAGCGCCGATGAACGAGGTGGCGAAGTTCCTGGCGGGCTACGAGAACGGGCGTCTCAGGGACGTGAACGTGGTCGAGGTGGAAAGCAGGAAGAAGCTGGACTTCAGCGTGATGTGCCCCGTGAAGGACATGATGACGCTCCCCTTCGAGATCGTGAACGCGAGGATGTACGACACCCTGAAGGAGCTCGTGGACGATCACAGGACGACTCTCATCTTCACGAACACGAGGAGCGGCACGGAGCAAGTCTCCTTCAAGCTCATGGAGAGGGGAGTGCAGGACCTGGCGGCCCACCACGGGAGCCTGAGCAAGGTCACGAGGCTGGACGTCGAGGAGAGACTCAAGAACGGCGAACTGAAGGCGGCGGTCTCGTCCACCTCGCTCGAACTCGGCATAGACATCGGCTACATCGACCTCGTCTGTCAGATAGGCTCTCCGAAGTCCATTGCCAAGGGTCTTCAGAGGACAGGTCGGGCAGGCCACGCGGTGGGAGACGTGAGCGTGGGCAAGATGATAGTCTTCGACCTAGACGACCTCGTCGAGTGTGCAACGATCGCGAAGAGCGCCTACGACAACAAGATAGACAGGGTCCACATTCCCGTGAACTCCCTGGACGTTCTTGCTCAGAGTCTCGTGGGAATGAGCCTGGAGAAGCGGTGGGATGTGAACGAGGCCTTCGAACTCGTGCGAAGGTCCTACTCCTATCACAAGCTGAAGAAGAGGGACTTCCTCAACACGCTCAAGTACCTGGCAGAGAAGGACACCACCGCCAGGGTCTACGGAAAGATATGGTTGGACGACGGAACGTTCGGGCGGAAGAGGAAGTCCAGGCTGATTTACTTCACGAACGTCGGGACGATTCCGGAGGAGGGGAACTACAAGGTCTTCAACATCCACGGCTCGCCTCTGGGGGACCTGTCCGAGAAGTTCGTCGAGTACCTGAAGGAAGGGGACGTCTTCGTCCTTGGCGGGCGCACGTACAAGTTCAGGAGGAGCAGGGGGATGCGAATATACGTCGAGGACGCCTCGGGAAGACGACCCACCGTCCCCTCCTGGGCGGGTGAGATGCTCCCCAGAAGCTTCGACCTATCGATGCAAGTGGGGAAGTTCAGGCACGACGTGCTCGAGAAGCTGGAGGAGGGTGAAGAGGAGACGAAGGAGTGGCTGATCGAGAACTACAGGGTCGACGACGGAGGAGCTCGGAGCATAATCAGCTACCTACAAGAGCAGAGTGCGCTGACACCTCACGTTCCCACCGATGAGGAACTGCTCATCGAGGGTTTCATCGACCCGAAGGGAAACAGGAACATCATCTTCCACTTCTGCTTCGGAAGGCGAGTGAATGACGCGCTCTCCCGCGCTTACGCGTTCGCGCTGTCGAACAAGCTGAAGTGCAACATCCGCGTGGCCGTGACGGACGACAACTTCATGCTGACCGTCCCGAAGAGGGCGCCCCTGAAGGGAATCGAGAAGCTCGTCACGAGCGGGAACGTGGAGGACATCCTCAGGCGGGCCCTCAGGAACACGGAGCTGTTCAAGCACAGGTTCAGGCACTGCGCTACGCGGAGCCTCCTCGTGCTGAGGAGATACAAGGGCAAGGAGGTGTCGATAGGCCGGCAGCAGCTCAGGTCCACGAGGGTCATGGACGCCTTCCACGACATGAAGGACTTCCCGGTGATCCAGGAGACCTACAGGGAGATACTGAACGATCACATGGACCTTCCTCATGCGACGGAGGTGCTCGAGAAGATCGAGAGCGGCGAGATGAAGATCAAGAGCGCGCGGTACTCCTCGACGCCCTCGCCCTTCGCACACAACGTCGTCCTCGCGGGGATATCGGACGTGGTTCTCATGGAGGACAGGAGCTCCATGCTCCGGGACCTCCACCGCCAGGTCCTGAGAAGGGTCTTTCCGCAGTCCGAGATCCAGAAGATGCAGTTCAGCGAGGAAAGGATCTCAAGCCACTTCGAGAAGAAGCTGCCCAGGATCAGCGGGAAGGAAGGCATACTGGCGCTCCTGGGAGAAGCGGGAGCGATGAACGCGCTCAAGCAGAAGGGCTGGAACATCTTCGACCATGCCGATGTTGACCACACGACGTTGCGCGGGTGGTCCGAGGAGCTCATCGATGAGGGGGAAGTGGAGTCTGTCTGGACGGCCAGGGGTTCCCTGCACAGCCTCAAGAAGGACGTGCCCGCCTATGCCGCCATCTTTGCGAAGAAGATCCGGATCGACGATGCCGGAGGAAAGATCCTTGCCGTGTTGGACAAGGGCCCCGCGACGACGAAGGAAATCGCGAAGACCACCAGAACCAAGGTCAAGGAGACCTCGGATGCGCTCGCGTTGCTCGAGAGGGCCTACGAGGTGAAGAGAAAGGGGTCGGGGGAGATATCCTGGGAGAGGCGAGAGGTGGAGCCAGATGACTATGAGGAGGCTCTCGATCGCCTCGTGAGGACCACGCTCGGGGCAGAAGGACCAACGACCCTCTCCGAGCTGGCATACGCACTGAGCATCGACGAGGGCGTCTTGAAGGAGGCGCTTCGGGACCTAGAGGAGGGGAATGCCATCGTCTCCGGGAACTTCGTCATCGGCGAGGAGTTCCAGTATATGCTTTCGTCCGACCTGCACGGGCTGGAGAGGAAGGATGAGCGGAAGACATACTCCGAGGGGAGCGTCAAGCTGCACCTCATGAAGAAGCAGCTGAGAAGCCTGAAGAGCATCGACGAGTACTTCGCCTCGTTCCTCGAGGTGGGACATCTGCTGGACGTCAGCAACCGTCTCCCGGATTTCGACATGGAGGAATGGAGTTCTCGACGCTTGAGCGGGGACATCCTTCACGGGAGGTTCCTGAGCGGGCGTGTCAGATTCGTCAGGCGGAAGGATGCCCCCCTCTTCATCTCCGCCTATCGCAGCGAGAGCCTCACCAAGCTGGACAAGGAGATACTGGGGTACATCAAGTCCAACGATGGCGTAGACATCTTCAGAATCTCGAAGCGGCTCAAGCTCGATCGGGACAGGGCGAGGAGCAGCGTGGAAAGGCTCGACAGGAACATGCACATCGTCCGCAAGTACCAACCGCGGGAGGGATGGACGAAGCTGAACCTCTACATAGCGATGGACAAAACGAAGGCGGTGAAGGGAGCGAGACGGACGATCGTGGAGAGGTCCCTTCGAGGATACGGTCCTGTTTCCCTCTCGGGGATCAGATGGTACACTTCGTTCCCTGTCGAGGAGATCAGAGAGATCCTTCTCAACCTCCGAGAGGAAGGAATCGCGGAGGAGATTGCAGTTGGGGAGATGGGCGAGAGGGACATGTGGATACTGTCCAGCGAACTGCCCGAACTGGAAAAGGCCAGAGGGACGACCGAGGACGGCGTGAGGATAGTCTCTCTCTACGACCCCTGGGTGCAGCCTCTGTGGGCGCAACTCTCCAGCATGTACGGGGACAGCTGGTACTACCCTGTTCTGAGGGATGGCGAACTTATCGGCACCGTTGAGATATGGGAACTCGGCGGCTGCGTCGAGATCAGGAACATCCAGCTGACCGACAAGGAGCATCTGGCCGAGCTTCTGAGGGCGATAGACGACCTCATGCGGTACTTCGAGAAGAAGGGATACGACCTCGTCAGGATCACAGGGGCGTTCGGCAAGAGCATACTGGATATCGAAGAGCTGGACCTTTTGCTGGAGAACGGGTACCACAAGGTCCAGGACTTCATGGCGAAGGGAGGTTTCGTGCCCGTGTCCTTCAGCGATGAGGACATCATGAGCTACGTGCTCTGGAAGCAGAGGATTCCGCCCGAGAGGGCCTTCGATAGCGTCCTTGAGGCGATCCAGGAGTTCGGCGGGCTGAGATCGGACTACGCCGCCCGCCTGCGGGTCAAGGAGGCACAGCCGTTGCAGAGATTGTACCAGACCGGAGCCATCCTCAGCGCACGCCTGATACCGGACTACAGCATGTACTGCACGCCCAAGGAGCTCTCGGTCTACAAGAAGGCCAGGAGTCAGAGGATCGACCAGTACGCGAAAATGCTTCTCAACGTCGTCCGGCACGAGGAACCGGTCAAGAGAAAGAAGCTCTTCGCGAGGTCTCCCCTTGGATACGGGAACACACTGGACTCGCTGAGGATGCTGAACAGGGGCCTGCACACGGCTTACACGCATCACCGCCGACTTGTCACGGTGAAGTCTTCCAGGCTCACGGTCAAGAAGGCAAGGAAGAGGGTCATCGAAAGGATCCTCAGGAACTTCGGCATCTTCAGCGCGGAAGGCTTCGCCCTGTTCATCAAGAACGAACTCAAGATGGGCGAGATAAGGAGGGTCCTCAGGGAACTCGAGGACGAAGGCGTCCTAGTCAAGGGCTTCTTCAGGGAAGGCAGTGACAAGCTATATTGGCTGGTCAAAGAAGACCTGGAGAAGGTGGGAGCCACATCCGTGAACCGGAAGTTCGTTCTCACGCCGATGGACCTGCTCTTCCACTACCTGAGACATCGAATCGGGGCGGAGTTCAGATTGGGATGGTGCTTCGTCATATTCGACGGCCCCAAGATGGTCGGTGCGTTCAAGGCAAAGAAGAAGGGCGCCTACCTCATCCTCCGGATCGATCCCGACTACGAGCCACCCGAAGTGGAGAGCCGCGAGTTGTTCGGCTTCGGGCTTCAGCAGAGGCGAAACA
>JAJISE010000002.1:0-19498 GCA_022848865.1 Candidatus Thermoplasmatota archaeon
ACCGTATCTCGAGATCCATTGGCGTATCTCAACGGGGTGCATGTCGACAGCAACGAAAACCACCTTGCCTCCATTGTCGAGCACGTCGACGGCGCAGTCGATTGAGAACTCGAACTTTCCTACGCCTGGAGGACCCTGGAGCAGGGTGCTTGAGTTTGACTTGAATGCGTCGATCATTCCCACACAATCACTTCCCTGTTGTGGGGTCTCGGTTCATCGGCCTTAGGTTCAGCATCGTCGTCGGAATGACCACCCAGGACAGAAGCGGTCCTTCTCAATGCTGGGTGGGCTGTGTCCAGGCTCCCTGGTGTGTCATCACAGTGGGCGCCGGAAGGGATGTTGCTGGCTCTCGCAGTCTTGATGAAGTCCCGGTGCTCGGAAACGAGAAGTCCGAGCATTGGAATCGGGTTCTGAAGAGACCAATCTCTGGAGAACTCCAGATCGATCACTAGGACCCTCCGATTATCGTCATTGTCCCCGTGTCTTCCATCGCGTCGCAAGCCAATCCCTGAGCATTCTCTCTCCTGAAGAGTAAAAACCTTTGCACGCGAGTCTCTAATCTGATAACCAAACATGGCACCAGAACCGTTGACATGGGAAATAGATAGCATAGTGAACAGAATCACAGCACCAAGACTATCATGAAATGAATCCCGGTCTCAAGGCGCTACTCCCCCAATGCTGCAGGGGACGCTTCTAGACAACTACCTTTAAGTTTCGTTGGGCATATGTTGAGAGGTCATGGTTAGGCGCGACCTGTTGGAGAGCGAGAAGAGGGTCCTTTGCGGCATCGTTCAAGACCCTCTCTTCTCGGACAGGGAGCTCTCGAAGAAACTGGGCATGAAGAAGACAACCGTCACGGCGATCAGGAGGAGACTTCAGCAAGAGGACTACTTCAGGAGTGTCCAAGTGCCCTCCTTCGAGAAGCTCGGATTCGAGATGCTGGTCGTTGCGTTTGGAACCCTCTCGTCTGTTCCTCCGTTCGATGAGAAGATTGCCCTAGCTCGGCCGGTTGTAGAAAGCCCCGAGTTCATCTATGCTCTCTTGGAGCCACGTCAAGACCTTCTTATTCAGGTCTCAAGAGACTACACAAGCGCGATGGCAAACATCCAAGCTCTGGAGGAGAAGTACAGGGAAAGGGGCTATATGGAGGGGGGTTATCAGGTCGTGGTTTTCCCCTTCGACCTTTCAGATGTGCTGAATCTCTTCGACTTCTATCCCCTCTTGAGCAGGATGTTCTGGTCTGAGAAAGGACGGCCCCATCATGAGCCAGTACTCGGCCAGATGCGTTCGACACGCCTTCGAGCAAAGGAGAAAGAGACCCTGAAGGCCATCGTGGAGAATCCCGAATTGAGTGATGTCCAGCTCTCAGAGAGCCTTGGAATCTCCAGGATGACCATAGGCAAGGCGAGGAGGAGGTTCGCCGACGAGGGACTTATCATTCCCCGGAAGATGCCCAATCTGGGTAACCTGGGGATTGAGCTTCTCGTCCTCACCCACGGCTCGTTCCATCCCAGGCTGGAAGAGGGCCTGAAATATTACGTCCCAAGCCTCCTCGAAACCGCTGGGACGACCATATTCTCAATCCTGAACAAGAACAAGGCCCTGGGAATCAGCGCCTTCTCAAGCTATCACGAATACAAGAAGCAGACCGACATATTCGCCGAGGCCTACAGAGAGCAGGAAGTCTTTTCACGACCACCCACAAGGGTCATCTTCTCCCTCACCGGAGCCCACCTGCTGAAGGATCACGAGTACGGTCCCCTTGTGAACAGCGCATTCGGGCCCGAGCTGAGGCTCTAGCTCCCCACTAGGTTCTTCACTCGTGAGGCGAGATCCTCTGGAGAGAAGGGCTTAGTGATGTAGTCGTCGACCTCAAGAACATCAAGAGCGATGTCGCGGTCAATCGTGTTGGCTTTCACTGTGAGCATCGCGATGGGGATATCTTTCGTCCTCCTGTCCGCTCTGAGCTCTCTGTAGACCATCCAACCGTCCTTCTCAGGCATCCTTATGTCCAAGAGGATGAGGTCTGGAGTGTTCCGAGTCACATAGTCCAGGCACTTCTGGCCGCTCGAAGCCTTCACCACCTCATATCCCTCCGCGGACAGTATCTTCTCGACAAGGTCCAAGATTCTTGGCTCATCATCCACGACAACAACCGTCTTCATTCCGGCTTCCCTTCCCTTGGCAAATACACTCTGAAGGTGGATCCTTTCCCGACATCGCTTTCCACTTCGATTCGTCCGCCGTGCAGGTCTGCAATCTCCCTGCAAATCGACAATCCCAGCCCCGCACCTCCGTACATCCTCGTGGGCGAGGAGTCCACCTGATAGAATCTGTCGAAGACCTTGGACTGCTCATCCTTCGGTATTCCTATCCCGGTGTCCGAGATCTCGATGACCACATCGGAGCCCTCCTCGCATCCCGCAATCTTCACCGTCCCGCCCTCTGGCGTGAACTTGACCGCGTTGTCGATGATATTACTCATCAGCAGTTCCAGCCGCCTTTCATCACCCACAACGTGAGGCAGGTTCTCTGGAAGGCTCACCTCAAGCCTTAGGTCCTTGTGCTTGGCCTGTGACTCCTTTGACCTCGCTGTTTCATCTATCAGCCGTGCAATGTCGACATCGTCCAAGTGCAGTCTGAACGATTCCGAGTCAAACGAGGATAGCTCAATGATAGTGTCGATCAGGCAGTCGAGTTTGTCCGCCTCCTCGTTCGCAGCTTCCAGAGCCTGCACCTGAGACTGCTCGAGCTCACCCATCTTCCCCCCCAAGAGGAACTTGATGTAGCCACTAATCGTCGTGAGTGGCGTTCTCAGCTCATGGGACACATTGGAGAAGAAGCTCTGTCTGAGATGCTCGATCTTCCTCTCCTTCGAGATGTCACGCACTAGGCCCTGAGTCGCTGGTCTCCCCTTGAACGTCGTTGGAACGGAGCGTATCTCAACCTCAACTACGCTCTCGTCCTTCCTTACAGCCTTTGCCCTGTACGTCAGAGGACCGTCAAGTCCCACCTGTCTTCTTTCAATGCCTTCTCCGTGATCCTCGAGGGATTCTGGAGTCAGAAGAAGGCGAAAGTCCATTCCAGTGATTTCCTCCTTCACGTAGCCCCCCATCCTGGCAAACTCATCATTGGCAAACACTATCTTGTCGTCTTGAAGGATGCACACCCCGATCGGTGATCCCTCCACCAGTCCCTCGTATAGGCCCCGCGTCTCAAGCAATTCAGCGGTTCTTTCCTCGATTCTCTTCTCCAGGCGCAGTGCGTACATCCTTTCATGCAAGCGGGAAATCCCGTCGAGCATCAGGTCGAAATCCTTGTAGATTAGCTCGACCATGCGGTGCTTCGTTGTGACGTCTTCTATCGAGCGGTTCACCTCGTTGACCAGGATGGTTCTGAATGCTCTCAGCCCCGCCTCGGCTTGTTCGAACCCAGGCTTGTCAACGAAATCCTTCAGCCGGAGAAGTATGTCTTCATACCTACCGTCTCTTACGGAATCAATCAGCGTTGAGACGATCTCCTCTAGGATTCTTCCAACGGCATCGTTGACCACGACCCCATGAGACTCCATGTGGCTGTCGAGCCATTTCACGAATCTGGCTTGGAGTTCATTCTTGGAGCTGGCCATGAGATCGGCCAGTCCGCTTCTCAGCTCGGCAACATCCATAACGACCAACTGCGCGGTTCTTCGAATCTCATTGCGGTCTCTCGGGGATTGTCCTGGGGTGGTTTAATCTTTCTGCCCCTTCGCTCAGGAAATGCCAGTTGTCCTGTCAGGAGGCATTTGGAAACCTACATGTAGAAACGATATTCTTATACTGACGAGCGTTTCCGTGCCCACAACTTCAGATGGGGGATTGCGAATCCCTGTCGACACCGCATCGACCAGGAAGCTCGTACTCTTCAACGAGATCAAGCCATCAATGAGCTTCGAGGCTTTTCGTGAGCATGTAGCTCACGGCGATTCGGGCTTGTGCATCACTCGTAGGTCAACCTCTCAGATCGTGAGCGCGTACGATTTGGACGATGTGGAATACAGAAACCTCGACAGCGAAGGTCACACAGATGCGATCAACCCCGATGACCTGGACAAGATTGTGGATGTCATCGAGGCGTTCGCTGCAGAGAACGAGAACCCCGCTTTCCTGATTGATGGGTTTGACTTCCTCATCGCGATCAACAGCGTTGACGAGGTCACGGAGTTCCTCAAGAGTGTAAGGGATACATTGGAAGGACACGGGGGACGTCTCATGGTGTCCATCAATCTGGACACTCTTGACAACAAGGACAGCACGAGGATTGCCAGGTGCTTTGACGAAGTGGAGGGGCTTTGAGCCCTTCCTGGAGCCTCACAAGAGGCGACAGGGCCATCGTATTATCAAGAAACGAAACAACATCGAAAGGCTTTTCAGACGTCAACCTGAATAGCGGATAAAATGGCCGAATGTGAAGTGGAGGAAGACATCGCGATCTGTCCCCTGTGCTACTGTCCGTTCAATCCGACAGTCGAGGAATGCCCTGAGTGCAATCCCTCCGCGGCGCAGGAGGAAAACACCCTCCCAGAGGCGGACCACGCGAACCCAGTCGTTCACGGTAACTGGCTCGGACGCCTCCAGCGCTCGGTCTCAAATCTTGTCACCAGGTCTTTCTTCCGCTCGAACAAGTAGGTGCATCGTGTTCCTTGCGGTTTGGAATTGTAAGCTAGTGACTACGACGAGCGCAGGGTCATCTATCACCCAATCAGCGAAAATGATATGAGGGTGAACGCGCTGTCGGAAAGCCTAGACCTAAGGGAGGAGTACCTGAGGAAGATTCTAACGAGGCTGAGGGAGGAGGAACTCATATGAAGGATCCCATCAAGTACACGAGGTTCGAGAAGGCAAGGATCATCGGCGCCCGGGCCCTCCAGATCGACATGGGCGCTCCCGTTATCATCAGCCTGCCAAAGGGGCAGCTCGATCCGATCACGATCGCTGAGCTGGAGTTCGACAAGGGCATCATCCCCATAACAGTGAAGAGGGAACTCTGAAGTCGCATTTCGGAGTGGACAGCGGTCCCCGTTTTCTTGGCGGGCCGCTCGGGGATTTCGCGCTCACTCGCAGTCGTGCACAAATCTTAAGTCTCCGTGAGCGGTTGGCGACCCGATGGCTATCTGTTCCGCCCCCGGGAAGCTCATACTCTTCGGCGAACACGCCGTCGTCTTCGGTGAGCCAGCCTTGTCGATTGCTGTCGATTTGAGGATCAGCACGAGGGTCGAGGGCTCCGATGCCTTCGCGGTCAACGGGCAGAGCCTCGACCGCAGGAAGCATCGATACGTCAAGAACGCGATCGAGGAGGTCTGGCGGGGCGGCCCGCTCGAATTGCATGTGGACTCCAGCGTCCCCGCGGCGGCGGGACTGGGCTCATCGGCTGCTATCAGTGTCTCCACCCTCGGTGCTCTCCTTCACATGCAGGGGGAGTTCAACCCGGTCACCATCGCCCAGAGCGGCTTCCAAGTGGAGTTGAAGGTCCAGGGGAACGCCAGCCCGATCGACACGACCACATCCACGCACGGCGGCGGGATCCTTGTGGAAAGGAGTCCCCGCTCCGGTCTGCTCTGGAGCCTCTCCAGGGACGAGAAGAAGTGGTTCCTCCACGACTGTCCTTTGCCGGACCTCAGCCTGGTCGTCGGGAACACCGGTGTGAAGGCGGAAACGGGCCCGCTGGTCCTGGGCGTCAAGAAGTTGGCGGCCAAGAGCCAGACCGCGCGCGACCAGATCAAGGAGATCGGCAGGATAACCCTGAGGGGAAAGGGGGCTCTCCAGGAGGGGGACCTCTCTCTCGCGGGAGAGCTCATGAACGAGAACCACAAGCTCCTGAACTCCCTGGGGGTCGGGCATCCCGCCTTGGACAAGCTGATCTCCGCCTGTGAGGGCCTATCGTACGGTGCGAAGCTCACTGGCGCGGGAGGCGGAGGAAGCATGGTGGCTCTCACGGACGAAGCCGAGGAGCTGGCAGGAAGGATCCGAGAGGCGGGAGGGGAGCCCTTCATCGTCAGGTACAGTCCCGAAGGCGTCCGCCTGGAGGTGTGAGAATGAGCGATAGGGCGCACAAGATCATGTTACCGAAAGAGCTGGCCGCTCGACCGACATCGCCGAGGGCCACGGCTGCCGAGGGCATCGTGATAAGGGACGCAGAGCAGGTCGTGACGCTCTCCCCTGACAGGGGGCGCCCGCTGCGAGGGGCGGAGATGCGGGAACTGGGGATCCAGACCGACGCGTCCGTCCTGATCGCAGGAGGCAGGATACAGCGCGTCGGCAGGTACGAGGACCTGATGCGGGGGAGGTCCGAGCGCGAATACGAGGTGATCGACGCCGCGGGCAAGATAGTGATGCCTGGCTTCGTCGACCCGCACACACACCTGGTCTTTGCGGGACAGAGGGCGAGCGAACTCTCCTGGAAGGTCGAGGGAGCATCCTATCTCGAGATAGCGGAGAGGGGCGGAGGGATCCAGAGGACCGTTCGGGAGACGAGAGCGGCCTCCGAGTCCGAGCTCATCGACCAGGCCGGCGGGAGACTGGACCAGATGCTTCTCAACGGAACGACCACGCTGGAGGCCAAGAGCGGCTACGGGCTCACGATGGATGACGAGATCAAGATGCTCACCGCTGCAAAGAACCTCGATGAGAGGCATCCAGTTGACATCGTGCGCACGTTCTTGGGAGCGCACGCCTTTCCCGAGGAGTACGCCGAGGACAGGGACGGCTACATCTCTCTTCTCGAGGAGGAGATGATACCCGCCGCCGCCAAGAGGGGACTGGCCGAGTTCTGTGACGTCTTCTGCGAGGAAGGGTACTTCACCCCCGAGGAGTCCATTAGGATCCTGGAGAAGGGGCAGACCTTCGGCCTGAAGAGCAAGATACACGCTGACGAGTTCACATCCAGCGGAGGGGCCCGCGTGGCCGCTGAGGTCGGTGCCATAACCGCGGACCACCTGCTGCGGACATCTGAAGAGGACATGGTGAGAATGGCCGAGAGCGGCGTCGTCGCCGTTCTGCTTCCCGCCGTTCCCCTGTTGTCGATGGAAGAGAGATTCGCCAACGCTCGGAGGATGATTGAGATGGAGATACCCGTCGCGATTGCCAGCGACCTCAATCCGAACTGTTGGGTCACCTCCATGCAGACCGTCATCAGCCTGGCCTGCTACAAGATGAGGATGACGCCCGAAGAGGCGATAGCGGCCTCCACGATTAACGCAGCGTACGCCCTCGGACGGGGCGAGAAGATAGGAAGTCTGGACGTAGGAAAGGTCGCGGACGTTCTCGTGCTCGACGTCCCTGACTATCTCCACGTCCCCTACAAGTTCGACAGGAACTGCGTCGAGACAGTAATCAAGAACGGAGAGGTAGTTCACAAGAGGGAAAGCTAGATCCGGCCGTTCATTGCGGCGATTGTGCCGATCTCTCCTCTTGGCACCATTCCGGCTCCAACCATAGTGGCCGTCCTTCTCCCTCCTGCCACCGGCCATAATCGTTGCACTTCTCACATGGGCACACAAGCCGGAATCGCTAAGTTTTTAGACCGATTCGACATACGAGTCCGCTAGGGATGGATTGATAGAGAAGATTCTTGCGGTATCAATACTAGTCGTCGTCTACGCCCTCATCCTTTCGAGAAGGGTCCACAGGACGACCGCCGTTCTCCTCGGCTCCGTACTCGTGGTAGGACTCGGCCTACTTGACGAACGCGGGATTCTCGAGGTCATCCAATGGGAGGCTCTCGGCCTGATCTTCGGGATGTTCGTCCTCATTGCCGCTCTCTCCAAGAGCGGTTTCTTCAGGTGGGTTGGTCTCCTTGCATTGAAATGGAGCCACTTTCGGCCCCTTCGCATCTTCGTAGCCTTCTCCGCTCTCTCGGCCGTCCTCGCAGCCTTCATGGACAGCATCACAGTCCTCGTGTTCATGGCCGCCCTCATAATCGAGGTGTGCGATATCCTGGAAATGCGTGCAGGACCGTTCCTCATAGCCGCAATCACATCGGCCAACATAGGGGGCGCGTCCACGATGGTGGGCGATCCTCCCAACATCATCCTGGGCACTGCGTTGGGTTTCAATTTCCAGGACTTCGTTGTGAACACAGGCCCCATCGCTGTTGTCGTGTTCTTGGTCAACGTGGGTCTGTTCGCCTATCTCCTGAAACGCCGCGGAGGGACGAAACTGCACGTAGACCTAGAGGCCTTCCAAAAGGAACATGAAGAGCTCGAGCCCGCCTCGGCGATCAAAGATATGCGGCTTCTCCGCATCTCGCTGATTGTCTTCGCATTCACCGTGACACTGCTCGTGCTGCATCACCTGCTCGACCTCCTGGTCGCCTTCGTGGCGGTGCTCGGTGCAACAATCGTACTCATACTCGGCGGCAAGGACATGCCGGACCTGGTGGAGAAAATCGACTGGCACACGCTTCTATTCCTCGCCGGGCTGTTCATCGTCGTCGGGGGTCTGGACAAAACAGGTGTCTTGTCCGACGTGGCCTCTTGGGTGACCGGAGTGGCGGGAAGTAACCTATTGGTCCTGCTAACCATGCTGCTATGGATCTCCTTTCTCTTCTCGGCATTGCTTGACAACGCACCCTTTGCAGCGGCGATGGTTCCAGTGTTGCAGAGCTTGGCCGCGGAAGGAACCGGCCCCCTCGGCCCGATGACTTGGAGCACTGCTCTTGGCTGCGACATCGGTGGGAATGCGACCCCCATCGGAGCGTCTGCCAACGTCGTTGGTCTGTCGGTGGCCGAGAAGCACGGATTGGATATCAGCTGGTCGGAATACATGAAGTCTGCTTTGCCTGTCACGATAATCTGCATCATCGTGGTCAACATCCTGCTCGTGATCACGTATCTCTAGGTGAACGTTGGGATTCTCCGTTCTCCTCCAAAAGAGATATCGACACTCCGTCCATGACCTTCCAAAGGAGAGGCAGGCAGAAGATGAAGCATCCCTCGGACGGATATCACATCATCGCTCCAACCGGAGTTCCGTCCTTTGACCGTTCTCGTCCCGCAAGCTACTTCTGATTCTTCATCTGCTTCTTGATCCTAATCCTCTGACGCCTCATCTCGGCCTTCTGCTTCTGCCAGCTCTTCTTCTCTTCGACCTTCTTCTTCGACACGAGCCTCTCCCTTGCGAGCTCGAGCTCCGTCTTCCCCGTGTCCCTCTTCTCGCTCAAGAAGACGCCGATCGTCGTCGCTATCACCGTGCTCAGGATGATCAGGAAGCTCAGGTTGAGGAATTGGGACTCGTACGGGGCCATCAGTCCGTGGTAGTTCGAGTAGCCCGCGGCAGTGGCGTCCGTGAACGCCGGTATCGTGAACGCGAGAGTGGCCAACACGGCGGCGGCGACCCCCCTCCCCATCATCGTCGAGATGGCCGTCTGGTCGTCCTTGCTCTCCGGATGGATGGCGACGGTGAGGAAGGAGTTGATGTACCTCGAGAGGGCTATCATGACGAAGACCAGTGCCGTGCCTATGAGGAACAGAGTGGGCGTCCGGTCGAGGTCCGATAGGAACGGGATGTGCGAGACCACATCCACTTGACCTCTTATCGCGAACGTGAAGCTCAGCCCCAGAAGCACGAAGAAGAACGTGCGTATGAGGAACGAGAGCTCCGAGTGGAACTGGACGATCCTCTCGTCCAGATGGAACTTCGTCTGTATCCGGAACAGCTTCCCGAACTCATCCTTGTTCCCGATCACTATCCCGAACACGAGCGCGGCCATCGCTCCGCTCCCGCCCATGTACTCGACACCACCGTAGAGGACGAGCAGGGCCGCCAGCGTTATCATGAAGGAGAAGGGCTTGCCGTAGAGTCTCGTTAGGATGAGGAGCCAGATCACCCCGAAGACAACGCCCATCCCCGCACCCACGAAGAATGCCGCGGAAAGGCTGCCCAATGCCACTTCTATGCTGTCGCCCGTCCCACCCTTCATGTACTCCATTATCGCCAGGGCGACGACGATGCAGAGGACGTCCGAGAGGACCGATTCCAGAGTGAGCAGCGTCTTCGTGTCCTCGGTCAGCCGCATCGTCCTGACCGTCGTGACGGCGACCGCCCCGCTCAGTCCGCCAAGGATGCTGCCGAGCAGCAGACCCACGCTGATGGGATAGCCCAACACGAAGTGGGCGACGAGCGCTATCGTCAGCACGGTGAGGATGAATGCCGTGAAGGTGTGGATTATGGAGACCTTGAGCTTCCTGACGACGAGGTCGAAGCTGAGGTTCAGGCCGCCGTCGAAGAGGATTATCGCCAGCGCGAGCGCCGCGAACGGCGGCGTGACGAGGTCGAGGATGTCCGCCGGGACGAGCTCCACGCCGAACACATTCAGGAGGAAGGGTCCCAGGAACAGACCCAGGACGACAAGGATGAGGATGTCCGGGACCTTCGTCTTCTCAAAGATGAGGCGAGCGAAAAAGCCTATGAAAATGATGGCGCCTATGGCGACGAAACCCAGAACAACATCCACCATGGGACTCAGTCGCCGAATACGCTTGCGTCTATAACTTTCTTTGGGCGGTCAGGAATGCGTTCTTCGGCGGGGAGAGGCTCGCGTCCTCGATCCTCGAGTGCGCCTTCACCGTCATGTCGTCCCCGATTATGCTGCGCACGATCTTGACGTCCTCCTCCACGTTGCTGTTCGTCGAGAGTATGCTCCGGTCGATCTCGCTCTGCCAGCCTATCTTGCTGTCCGCCATCACGGCGCTGAGGGAGAGGACGACGCCCCTGTCCACGAAGACGTCGCTGTAGACACAGGACCGGTCGACCAAGGCGCCCCGACCCAGGAAGACGTTGTCCCCCACGTAGGCGGGCCCGATTATCCGCACGCCCTTCTCGGACACCACGTTCCTTCCCAGCATCACGGGACCCTTCACGCTCGCGTTCTCGATCTCCACTTCCTGTCCTTCCCTCTTGATGATCTCGAGGCTGGCGTTTATCACATCGAGCGGCCTGCCGATGTCCACCCACACGCCCTTGAGGCGCTTCCCGTAGAGCGGGACGCCCTCCTTCAGCAATGCGGGGAACACGTTCTTCGAGAAGTCGAACATCTCCCTCTCCGGGATGTAGTTCAACACCTCTGGCTCGAGTATGTAGATCCCGGCGTTCACGAGATTGGAGAACACCTCGTCCTTCTTCGGCTTCTCCTTGAACCTGATTATCCTGTCCTCATCGTCGAGCTGCACTATCCCGAACTGGGTCGGGTCCTTCACTTCCGTCAGGGCCATCGTCGCGGTGGCGCCTTTCTTCCTGTGGTAGTCATAGAGTTCCTTCATGTCGACATCCGCGAGCACGTCACCGCTCGCAACGACGAACGTGTCGTCGAGGAAGTCCGCGACCATCTTCACGGCACCCGCGGTGCCCGCAGGGTTCTCCTCGAAGGAGTAGAGTATCCCCGCCTCGTAGTCAACGCCGTCCCCGATCTCCTTGATGAGGTGGTCCGACATGTAGCCGGTCGTGACGACTATCTCCTTGAAGCCGGCCTTAACGAGGGACCTTATCACGTAGTCGATGCACGGTCTTCCAGCAATCGTTATGAGGGGCTTTGGCCTCGCATCCGTGAGCGGTCTCAGCCTCTCTCCGACTCCCCCCGCCAGCACGACCGCCTTCACGTCCTCACCTCTCGACCTTCCCCTTCTGGAGCAGGGTCTCCAGGGCCTTAACCGCGTCCTCCTCCAGCTTCTCCTCGTCGAAAAGGGCCTTGTGGGCGGCGATGTTCTGGTCCTTGAGTACCCTCCTCGCCTCCGCCATCTCCTTGCGTTTCTCCTTTCTCTCGGAGAGTATCTTCTGCCTCATCTCCTGGGCCCTGTTGTGAAAGTGGTCGGCCCTCTCCCTGATCTTCAGGAACTCCTTGTGCTTCTTGTCGGACTCCGCGATGAGATGGGAGATCTCCTTTATCTGGACCACGATCGTCTCGTGGATCTCCTGCGCCGCGTTTGAGAGCTTCACGACCAGTTCGTGCTCCAGGTCCGCCTTCTTGAAGAACTCCGTGATGGTGTCGTCGACGCCCTCCATCTCCAGGATGAGCTTCTTCTGCTCCTCGTAGATCTCCTCGAGCTCGTCCAGATCCTTCTTCTTGACCCTGACCGCGTCGATCAGCTCGTTCTCCTTCGGGAGGGTCAGCGCCGTCGTCTCCTGCTTCATCTGGAGCTTGTGGATCTCGAGGCGCATGTTGTCTATCTCCGTGGGCAGGCTCGTCTTGAAGTCCCTCCTCTTCCCCTTCCTGAGGCCGATGAGCTCCTTCGCCCGCTTCTGCAGCTCGTTCCTCTTGCTCTTGTGCTTGCGCATCTCCGCGACGAGCGAGTCGCGCTTCTGCTTGAGCTCCTGCATCTCGTCTATGAGCTCCCGCTTCTGCGCGTTCAGAGTGTTCCTCTCGTCCTTGGGCACGCTGGCCTCTGCGTTGGCCTCGTCACGCTTGTCCAGAAGGGACCTGTACTTGATCTCGGCTATGTCAAGCTCGGACTTGCTCTTCTTTCTAACCATATGGCAGAACCATCCTGGGTGGCAACCGCTAATCGAGGCTTGTATTAGATTAACCTTTCGTTATGATTCCGTTGGAAATCCCCGCAATCTGGGCGGGACTCATCTTTTCCACCCTCTCGTCGGACCACTCGGCGTCCCGCAGATGGCTCCTCGCCTCGTCCTCGGTCTCGAAGAGGTCCTGCCAGTGCAGCAGGACGGAATTGCCCATCTTCTTCCTGCGGTGCTTGAACAGGGCGTCCACGAGCTTGAGGAAGTGGTCCTCGTTCTCCACGCGGAAGGGCGGGTCTCTGGGCACGATCTCCACGATCGCCGAGTCCACTTTCGGGACTGGGAAGAACCTATCCTTCGGGACGGTCTCGACGATCCTCGCGTCCGCGCGGTAGGAGACGACGACCGAGAGCTTCGAGTACGCCTTCTGCCCTTCCCTGGACACGAGCCGCTCCGCGAACTCCTTCTGGTACATGAGCACGCCCTTTCGGAAGCCCATGTCGAGCAGCCTGAACGTTATCGGTGAGGAGATCTCGAAGGGCAGGTTCGAGACGACCTTCTGGAATGGCGGGATGTCCACCCTGAGCGCGTCGCCCACGATGAGGTCGAGGTCGGGAAAGCGGTCCTTCAGGAACGCCCCGAGCCTCCTGTCCTTCTCTATCGCGACGAGCTCCCGGGACCTCTCGAGCAGGGGCGCCGTGAGGACGCCGAGCCCGGGGCCTATCTCGAGGACGATGTCATCCCCGAGCGGCTCCGCCAAGGCAATCTGGCGGTGGGCGATTTCGTCGTCGGTGAGGAAGTTCTGCCCGAGCCTCCGCGAGGCCCTCATTCCCAATCTCTCGAGCGTTCTTCTTATCTCTCGCGGCTCCACGGCGCTCCCTAACGGGCGGGTGGATATACATTTTCGCACGGGCCAAGACGACTTCGGCGGCCCCGCGAAAGTATTATTATCGATGGCTCCATTCTCGCCATGATAGGATGGGATTGCTCGCTGGTATTAGGTTCGGCATAGGATGCATCTGCGGGACCATAGTCGCGATTGTGGTTGGCGTCGTGCTGCTGCTCCTATTTCTGAAGATACTCACTTGGCCCTTCAGTGGTTAGTATGGCCATCAGGTTCGTATGTCATGCTCGACCTGAAAGGAGCTTCAGCTTTCGCGGGAAGAAGCTACCAATATGCTCGCGCTGCACGGGCTTCTATCTCCTCATGATCGCAGGTCTTGCGGGCGGTTTCCTCCTCTTGCAGGCGGGCGACATATCCTACTTCGTCCTTTTCGCGGTCACGATGGTCGCCCTGACGCCCATGGCGGTGGACGGCTTGACGCAGCTGCTCGGCCGGCGGGAGAGCGACAACTACACGAGGTTCATGACGGGGAGTCTGGCGGGAGCGGTGATAGGCTTCGATATCGCCGCCCTCGTTCTCGACGCACTCTTTTTATAGGTGTCTGGGACTGCACTGAACCATGTCTCCGAGACGCGAGAAGGAAGCCGAGACATGCGAGATATCGGGCTGCGATGAAGAGGCGGTCCGCTCCATCCCCTCCGGAAAGCTCAAGAGCGCCCTCCCTGACGCGTCCATCGAAAAGGAGCGGGGAAGGATGCGCATCTGCAAGAAGCACTATCGGGAGTACAAGAAGGCGACCAAGGAAGACAGAGAGCTACACAGACTGAGCTGGAAGTAGATCACGGGCTGGTCGGACAGTGAAACCTCAGACCATTCAGTTCCTCGCCAACATGGGGGTTTTCTCATCGCTCATCTTCATTCCGGTCTACGCGAAAGAGCTCGGGGCGAGCGACTTCGAGATCGGGCTCATCGCCGTGGCTTTCGCCTCTGCTCTCCTGGTCTCCTCGTACCTCTTCGGAAGAGAGGCGGACATCAGGGGCCGCAGGCGGATAATACAGCTCGGCCTCGTCCTCTCCGGCTTCGCCGCTTTGACGCAGATCGTCACGACCGAATGGTACTTCTTGATGCTGAGCCGCGTCCTCGTCGGCTTCTGCATGGGATATTCCCGTCCGCGCTCCTCGCGTACGCGTACGATAGCGGCAGGCGCCTCGGCAAGTTCGCCTCCTTCGGCTCGCTGGGCTGGGGGATCGGCTCCGTTGTCGCGGGCATTATCGGCGTGTTCTCGCACATCTTCCTCTTCTCCTCCCTCATATTCTTCGCATGCTTCGCCCTGGCCTTGACGCTTCCATCAGTGGCGGAGGTCAGGCTGTCGATTCCGTTCTTTCCCGTCCACATCATCAAGAAGAACGCCTCCGTGTATCTCTCCGTGCTGCTACGGCACTCAGGCGCCAACATGATCTGGGTCATCTTCCCGCTCTTCCTCTTGAGCCTCGGAATGGACAAGTCGATGGTCGGCGTGCTCTATCTGGTGAACGCGGGGACGCAGTTCAGCGTCATGCAGCTGATCGACAGGTTCAACAGCGTCAAGCTCGTCCTCGGCGGGCTCGTGGTCTCCGCCGTCACGTTCATCTCCTTCACTTTGGCGGGCAACTTCGTGGAGATACTCCCGACCCAGATCCTCCTAGGCGTCAGCTTCGCGCTCATGTACGTCGGCTCCCTCAGGTTCCTGATGGAGAGGAACATCGAGCGGTCGACATCCACGGGCATGCTGCAGTCCGTGATGAGCATCTCCGCCATCATAGGCCCGTTCTTCGGCGGGCTCATCTCGATGGCCTTCGGTTACCATGCAACCATGTATGCGGCGACGATAATGACGCTGATCGCGATAGCCACGTTCCTGCCCGGCATCCGCCAGAGGATCAACCAACAGATAGTTCCTTCAGACCCGTCTCAGGGTTGAGCTCTCGCCCGAGCTCGACCTTCGAGAGCTTGGCGATGACAAGTTCCGCGACGACCGCCACCTCCGCGTCGATGAGATGCCCGCCGACGACCTCGTACTTCTCGTCCGAGAGCGCGCAGTGCAGATGGATGACGGTCTCCCCGCCGGTCGTTATGCTCCCGTGAAGCGCGATAAGCTCCCGCGGCCGTTTGAACCGCTTCGGCTCGTGCTCCTCTCCGGAGTAGTAGCCCAGCTCGACGTTCCTCAGCATTCCTATGCCCGAGATCACGAGCCCGCTGACGATGTCGTGCTTCCCGATGATTTCCCTGAGCGCCGCGAAGAGGTTCTCCCCCTTCGACAGCTTCGCGACCACAGTGTGCCCCTGCTCCGCCGACTGCATGAGATCACCTAGTCCAGCGCCTCCGCCTCGATCTTCAGCCTTCGGCGGACCTCCCGCGCGAGATCTTTCGACTGCCCGTGAGTGGTCAGGACCTTTCGCGGGTTGCAGGCCTCGATGAACGTCATTAGCGCGGAGAAGTCCGCGTGGTCGCTGAGCGGGAACTGCGCGTCCACGTCGTACGACCGCCCGAAGTTGTAGATGCCGCACCAGCCGGATGCGTAGGCGGTCTTCCCGCCAAGCGCCCTCAGGGACTCGATCTCCGGGCTCACGGGGCGCTTGAGCATTGCCTTGGTCCCGATGAACACGTGCGGGCTGCGCCTTTCCTCCTCGGTGACCTCGGACAGCCTCCTGTACTTGAGCGGGACGCCGTGCGCGCGGTAGATGTCGGCGATGTCCGCGATGCCGTCCGTCGTGATCACGTCGTCCGTCACCTTGTTCATGAGCCCGATGAGCTCCTGCGCCTTGCCGAACTCGTACCCAGACATGGCGACGGGGCCGGACTCCAGCTGCGTCTCCGCCCAGGAGAGGATGTCCTCCACGACATCGGACTTGGGTCCGAAGACGAAGCCTGGCTTGCCGTACGTGGCCTCTACGATGAGAACGTCGCACTCCTCCGGCTGGGCCTTGCCGCACGTGACGCCGCCCTCGGGGTTGAAGTCGCCCGTGTACATGACGTTGTTCAGCCTGACCATCGCGGAGCCGAAGACGTGCCCCGCGTCCCGGAAGACGACGGGGAAGCCGTTGTACTCCATCTCCGTGTCGTACTCCAGCGACGTGCCCTTCCGGCTGCCTATCCTGACGCCCATGATGTCCCTCGTCTGCGGCGTCATGAGGGCGCCCTCCGCCATGTGGTCCATGTGCCCGTGCGTGACTATGGAGCCGTGACACGGTCTGCGAGGATCGAGAACGACCTCGTCCAGTCTCTCCTGGACGTGCACGCCAATCTTGCGGAAGATACGCATCTACTTTCTCCTGGTGAACACGTACCTGATGGGGATTCTCCTCTTTAGACCTGACGAATAGCCGCACGTCTCGCACTTGAAGCCCAGGGTGACAGTCCCGCCGAAAATAGTGAGGTTGCGCACCTTCTTGAGCTTGGTCTTGCAGACCGGGCATTTGTAGGGGGCTCGCTTCTCGGAGCTCTCGCGGTAGTGAATCTCCATCTCGAGCCACGGTATGCCGATCGTCAGATGCCTGAGGCGGACCTCGCCCACGCCGTACTTCTTCTTGTTGCTGAGCTCCTTCTCCACGAGCTGCTTCAGCCCTCTTTGGGAGTCGACGACGCGGCGCTTTCCGAAGACCTTTTCGATGGCCTCCAGTATCTGCTCGTCCTTGGGAATGCGGTACTTCCCTCTGGGCATTAGTTGGTAATGAAGGGTAGCATTACTAAACCTTTTGCCGCGGGACCAGGAATGAATGGATTTCCCGGGGGGATTTGTCCCGAGGATTTGTCCTTTCTATCGTCGAAAAGCGGGCTTGTTAGAATCGTTATGTCGGATGTTCCAGATGTGTAACTAGACGCGCATTTATATGGGGAATCTGCGGAAACCATATCATGAGCAGGCCGGAAATACCCGGAAACCCCGAGAAACCTGCATTCTCTACCCGAGATGGAAAGGGCAGGCCAGGAGCTACCCTATGCAGTCCCAGGAGCATCCCCGAAGGATGTCTATGGTATGTGTATGGTAGGTCTATGGCAGGTCTAGGGGAACCTAGGGCGGAGCCTAGGGCAACCTTAGGAGAAGCTAGGGTGGACCTTAGGGATTCCCTAGGATTTCCCTATGACTTGTCCGAAGAGCATCTCCAGTCGCAGGTGCTGAGCGGGAACGGGAAGATCGCCTGCCAGAGGAGAAAAAGAAATGCAAACAAAAAACAACGTAATCGTGCGCCATGCAAGCGGAACGCTAGGCGGCCAAGTGGTCGCAAGGGAATGGAAAGGCAGACCCTACCTCGCGAACAGGCCCAGCTACCCTCGGGACCGGGAGTTCTCGGAGGAGCAGCTGTGCCAGCAGGAGAGGTTTCAGGACGCCACCGCCTACGGGAAGGCCCTTATCCAACTGGACGAGGTCCCCGAGATCTACCACCAGAAGGCGGAGAGCGCCCGGCTGACGGCATACAACATCGCCATCAGGGACTTCCTCAAGCCGCCCGTGATAAGGGACATAGGCGTCGACGGGTACACGGGAAAGCCTGGAGAGGAGATCGTCGTCCGGGCCAGGGATGACACGGAGGTCATCGCCGTGCACGTCGTCATCAGGAACGACGGAGAGGTCGTTGAAGAGGGCGACGCCGTGCGGGACCGGTTCAACCAGTCGCTCTGGAGGTACGTCACCGTCGAAGAGAACGGCTTGAGCGGGACGGCGATCGAGGCCCTCGCAGCGGACAGACCCGGGAACGTGGCCTCGGGCGAAGTGGAGCTCTAAGCGGGCGACCACGCAGTGAACCAGTCGGTGGACGAGCGACGGACCAAACCATGCGGCGGGAAACTGCAGGAGGAGACGACGCACTGCTCCGTCCATATCTGTCGTACTCCTCATTGAAGTCTGTCATTTCTTTTACGGAGCCGAACCGTTCAGGGCGAGGTCTGTGACTCCGATACTTTTTTTATCCCCCCCACCCGCTACCTATGTCCATGCGTCCGCTGGTTAGCGCAAGGGAGGTCTCCAAAGCGTTCGGGAGCGTTCAGATCCTGCAGGACACCACCTTCGACATATTCGATTTGGACCGCGTCGGCCTGATAGGGCGGAACGGCGCTGGGAAGTCCACCCTGCTCAAGCTGATCACGGGCGAGGAAAAACCCGACCTGGGCGAACTCGAGGTCAAGCCAGGCCTCCGGATCGGTTCGCTTACCCAGTACCAGATGCAGGACAGCGACGAGACAGTCGCCGATAACCTGCAGTCATCGGACTACCTGACTGGCGTGAGGGCTGAGCTAAGAGAGATAGAGGCCAGGATGACAGACCCGGAATTTTACCAATCAGAGGGTTACGAAGAAGCCATCAAGACCTACAGCGAGCGCCAGGCTGGGCTGGCCAAGTTCGAGGGGGAGAGGTTCGTGGACAGGGCGCTGGGACTACTGGCAGATCTGGATTTCGAGCCTGACCTGAACCAGCCAATATCTGCGTTAAGTGGCGGAGAGCGTAGAAAGCTCGCACTGACCAAGCTCCTAGTGGCATCGCCCGACCTCGACCTTCTGCTGCTGGACGAACCGACCAACCACCTCGACATCGAGACCATAGAGTGGCTGGAGGCGTTCCTCCTCGATTACAAGGGAAGCATAGTGATCGTTTCGCACGACCGGTACCTGCTGGACGATACGGTGGAGAGGGTTTTCGAGCTGGAACGTCACCGCCTGAGGACGTACACCGGGGACTACACCGATTACTCGCAGCAGAAGGAGTCCAGTCTGGCCATGAACCAGAAAGCCTACCAGAAGTACCTGAATGAGATGGAGAGAAATAGGGCGATAATCGAGAAGCTGAAAGGTAGGAATAGATTCGATGCCCAGATCAGGAGCCGCCTCAACCGAATGGCAAAGATTGCGAAGGTTGACGACCCGGTCATCAGGGAAAAGGTGGTGAAGTTCAAATTCAGGGAGGCAGGTGTTCATTCAAGAATCGTGGTGGAGGCGAAGGAGTTGGAGATGAGATTCGGGGATAACGCGCTCTTCAGCGGGGCGACTTTCGAGATAGAGAACGGCGACAAAGTCGGCATCATCGGCCCAAACGGCTGCGGCAAGACCACGCTCCTGAAGCTTTTTCTGGGCGAGGTGTGGCCCACTGGTGGCAGTCTGACCCTCAGCAAGGTAATCAAGCCCGGGC